>JBBREY010000022.1:0-32259 GCA_038225275.1 Chitinophagales bacterium
TCAATTAAGGAACGACGAGGGTGTAAAGGCTCTTTTAAAATACAGTGGTGGTTTAAATTCAGACGCAATTGGTTCAAATCTTACTATTATAAGATCAGAAAATGAAAGCCAGAATATAAAAAACGTTAATGCTACAGCCATCTTAAAAATTGAAGGACAAGATGCATTTTTACAAGATGGAGACATTGTGAAAGCAGATCTTATTAAAGCTGGATTGGTAAATAGAGTTGAAATACGGGGAGAAATAAAATATCCTGACCAATATGAATATAGGGTGGGGGATAAATTATTTGATCTTATAAATAGGGCAGGAGGTATAACTCGAAATACCTATCTACAAAGAGCATACGTTTTTCGTGGTGCAGGTGATTCTACAAATTTGCAATCTGCAGATAGGCTTGAGGTTGACCTGACTGACATAAACAATAATAATTTTGATTCAAGAAACAACGTTTCACTACTACCAAATGATGTTGTGCAACTTTTTAGTGCGTCAGAATTTACCGACGATGTATTTGTAGAAATATTTGGAGAAGTACGCAAAGAGCAAAAGTTGAGAAAATACGGCGGTATGACACTTCAGGATCTTCTTTATTTATCAGGTGGTTTAAAACCATCGGCAGAATTCGGAAGGTTAGAAATTTCAAGTATTGTGGATGTTGATTCCGCAAAAAAGGGACTTAAACCAACAAGAACTGTTGTAAAATCTTATGGAATAGATCAAAATTTACAAGTAGATTCAGCGGCTGCACTTGTGTATTTAAAACCTTATGATCAGGTTTTTGTAAGGAAGAACCCCACTTTTGAATTTCAACAAAATATAGAGATGAAGGGGCTTGTAAAATATCCCGGTTTATATCCCAGACTAAATAAGTATGAGAAATTATCTTCTTACATAGCCAGAGCGGGGGGGTTTAAAGAAAATGCAAACCTTTCAGGGGCATTATTATTTAGACGAAAACTTGATGATGCAAGAGATAAACCAATGCCTACTACCAAATTTGTTTCAACGAAAATTTCAAAGGAAAAATTAGATTCGCTTGGAGGACTCATTCCCGTTGATACTGTGGTAACAAAACCACTAGATGAACCTGTTAGTATAGATTTATTAAAGGCATTGCGATATAAAAATTCTAAGCATGATATAATATTGCGAGAAAACGATATCATATTTGTACCTGAAATTAATCCTTTTGTTAGTATTGAAGGAAGAGTTCAATCTCCGCTAAAAATTGCATTTGACAAGGAGCATACCCATGTTCCATACTACATAGATAAGGCAGGAGGTTTTGGAATTAAGCCATGGAAAAGAAGAGTATATGTTACTTATGCTAACAAGAAAAGTAGGAGAACAAAAAACTTTTTCTTCTTTCATTTTTATCCACGTGTGGAAGAAGGAGCTACTGTTACTGTTCCTAGTAGACCAGAAGGTGCTGAAATTACAGATATAATTAAAAATGCAGCAACAACTTTAGTCCCTGTAATTGTAACTGGAATTATTTTAAAATATGTAAATAAATAATTTTGACGAGCAAAGAATTAATTAGAGTTATACTAAGCAGATTAAGTAGAGTTAAGATATTGATTCTGATTGGGGGTATTTCCTTTGGGATTCTAATGTTTATGATTGCGAAGACGACACCTGCAACATTTTCTGTTAAAACAACTTTATATCCATTAACTGCTACGCCAAGTGGAGGAGGTGGGGCTTCATCTGCGTTGACTGAATTAATTGGTGGTGGCGGTACCACAAAGACCTTAAGTGAAGAAGCGAATGTAAATATTGAAGAGGTTGCAAGAAGTAGGAAAACAAGAGAAGCAGTAGTTTCCCAAAGACTTTCAATTTTTGGAAATAAAACAATAGCTGAGGTGTTAATTAATGACTACAATCAAAACAAATCATATTTCACACAGCCAATTGCAATACCAACAACCTTACCTGAATTATATTCGACAGGCGGCAGTTTGTTAGCAAATAACTACACCGTAAAAGTTAATAAAAATAGCTTGCTAGAAATTGTTTTTTCCAGTAAAAATGAAAAATTAATTACACCTACGAGTTTAATTTTAATAGATAAAATATCCCAGTTTTATAAGGAATTAAAAATTAAAAAAGCACAATTTGACTACGACTTTACACAAAAGAAAGTTGATTCTTTAGAGGGCGTTTTAAGAAAATTTGATAATCAGAGGGTTTATTTAAGCAATACAACGCTTTTTGTTCCTCAAGGCAAACTTCAATATATCGTGCCTAAAGAAAAATTAGAAAACAATAAATTGTTGGTATTGTCTCAAAGAAATAGCGCTGCTTCCAATAGGGAGGAAGCTTTGTGGAGAAAACAAAAAGTGACACCTATAATAGAAATATTGGATGCCCCTCAACCTCCTTTTGCCGTAGAGCAGCCTTCAAAAATTGTTTACGCTGCCATTGGTTTTATTTTAGGATGTGTATTTTTTGCATTGTTTAGTATCGGTGGAATACTTTATCGATACCTTAATTTCGAAATTAAGAAGAAGCTTTCCGATTCAACAGTTATTTCCCCAATATCTACCACTGCATAAAAGATTTAATTATTTAAAGATGCAATCATATTTGCAACTCTTTCCCCGTCCATAGCTGCACTAACAATGCCACCTGCATACCCGGCACCTTCCCCGCAAGGATATAAATTAGTTAATTGAGGATGTTGTAAATCTTCACTATTTCTTGGGATTCTTACTGGACTTGAGGTTCTGCTTTCTACCGCAACAACAACAGCTTCATTAGTGAAATAACCCTTCAGTTTTTTTCCAAAATGTTTAAACGCTTCAGCCAAGGCATTGTAAATAAATGGCGGTAATACATCATCAAGTTTTTTAGATGTTAATCCTGGCAAATAAGAATTTAGCGGAAGTGTTGCTGATAATTTTCTGTTTATAAAGTCTTGCATTCGTTGTGCAGGGGCTTTAAAATTGCCACCACCCTGCACGTATGCTTTTTCTTCCACCATTTTTTGAAACTTCATAAAAATAAGGGGATCGTCTTCACCTGTTTCTATACCTTCTAACTTCAACGAAGCCAAAGCATCTTCTTTTTCAACTTGTACCACAATACCACTATTTGCAAATGCATTGTTTCTTTTAGATGGACTCCAGCCGTTTATTACAAGTTCTCCCTCATCAGTGGCAGCTGGCGCAATTATGCCACCTGGGCACATGCAGAAAGAAAAAACTCCTTTTCCATTTACTTGTTGCACCAAAGAATATGCCGCCGGTGGTAAATGAATATCCCTGTCCGTTGAAGAGTGGTATTGTATATTGTCAATCAGATGCTGTGGATGTTCAATTCTTACGCCCATAGCAAAAGGCTTTGCTTCTATTAAAATATTTCTGGAATGAAGTAATGTAAAGATATCTCTTGCCGAATGTCCTGTTGCTAAAATGTAGGCATTGCCCGTGAATGTGTTTCCATCTTCAGTAATTACAGAATCAATTTTAAAACCAGAAATTTTTATATCAATTACTTTTTTTTCAAATAAAACCTCGCCACCAAAACTTTTAATTTTGTCGTGCATGGCAGTAATAATCTGTGGAAGTTTGTTTGTACCTATATGTGGGTGTGCATCGTATGTAATGCTTAAAGGGGCGCCAAAATACACAAACAGATCCAGAATGCGGTCAATATCACCCCTTTTGTTGCTTCTTGTATATAGCTTACCATCGCTGTATGTACCTGCGCCGCCTTCGCCGAAACAATAATTACTTTCGGGGTTTACAATACCTTCTTTGTTTAATTTGGCAAGATCACGACGCCTTGCTCTAACGTCTTTACCTCTTTCTAAAATAATTGGTCTAATACCTTGTTCTAATAATTGAAGTGCTGCAAAAATACCTGCTGGTCCGGAGCCAATAATGATAACTTGTTTAGCCGCATTACTTACATTTTTGAAAGAAAAAGTTTCCCTTTTTGTAATTATTGCTGGCTCCTTTATGAACGCATTTAGTGTGAGGTTTATAAAAATAGTTTTACCTCTTGCGTCTATTGATTTCTTTAGGATAGCGAATCCTGTTACGTCAGCTTTTTTTATTGCAATTATAGACGCAATATTTTGAATGATTACAGAGTCATCTGCTGCATCTGCAGGGGTAAGTTTTAAAACTACTTTTTGTTGCATGTATTTGCCGGGTCTTCTCCCAGAAATTTTATGTAAAGAATTCCTAAATGCTGAAATAATACGAGCACCTAAGCATCTTGCTTAAAATGGTAAATCATCGTTTTCAGGAGCAGCTGTGAAGGTGTCCATCGATTCCATTGTATTTGTGTCAGTACTATTACCTGCTTGGTTAGTATTCAAAATTTGTTCAATTCTCCACGCATCTAAATTGGTGATGTAATTGGTTTTGCCATCCTTTTCCCATTTACTTCCTTTTATATTGAAATACACTTTAACAGTGTCTCCTATATTGATTTTATCTATTATTTCTGTTTTGTCCTGTACACTTTGAAACTTAGCGTAATTCACTATTGTTCTTCCACCAATGTCATCAGTTTTTTCTATTGCAAATTCTCTAGTTTTAAAAGTTTCCGTGCGCTGAACGGTGTCGTATTTTGCAATTAATTTGCCTGTTAGTTCGTAGCTCATTATGAATTTATTTTTTTTCAAAAATAGGGCTTATTTGTTTAGCATGCTTAAACAGCTATTTTTTAATAAATGCTGGAAAATAGCGAAAGTAGCACACCGTAATTTTTACGTTATACACATGGGCTAAATGATTTATTTAATATTTTAATTTATTTATTTAAAAATTATTTTTTATGACGAATTTTATTTTGAAAGGAAGGGATGTCAATTGCAGTAGGGGATTGAGTATTTTTTAGGTATATAAATTTTGTAGAAGAATTTCATTTATTCTTGTCTATGTTAAATTATAAACAATAAAAAGTTTTTTTTATCAACAATTTATTTTGATATTCGTTGTCCCCAAAAAATGTGCAATAAGTGTTTTAAAAGGGAACCAAAAACTAACAAAATAACGCAAGAAAATAAAACTGCTGTAGCACTAATGGATAAATCTTTTGATAAAATATGGGAGTCGTGTTTGGACATTATCAAAGACATTGTAGAATGGCAACATTTTAAAACATGGTTTGAACCAATAAAGCCTGTTAGCCTTAAAGAAAAAATTCTTACTATTCAAGTACCAAGTCAGTTTTTTTATGAGTATCTTGAAGAGCATTATGTATCTCTTCTTGCAAAAACATTAAAACGTGAATTAGGTAAAGAGGCAAGACTAGAATACAGAATAATGGTGGATAGTGGAAACAGTAAAAATAAACCACTAACTACAGATATTCCAGGACATGGTTACAGATCATATTCAAACAACGAAATGGATTTTCCGCTAGTCATTAATAATCCTGTTAAGAATCCGTTCGTAATACCGGGTCTTAAAAAGATGCAGATAGATCCGCAACTTAATGCTGCTTATACCTTTGATACATTTATAGAAGGTGACTGTAATAGAGTTGCCCGTCGTGCAGGTAAAACTGTTGCTGAAAAACCAGGAGGTACAAGTTTTAATCCATTGGTTGTATATGGTGGTGTTGGTTTAGGAAAAACTCATTTGGCTCAGGCAATAGGCAATGAAGTAAAAAACCTTAATCCGAATAAGGTTGTTTTGTATGTGAGTTCTGAAAAATTTATCAACCAGTTTATAGATCATGGTCGCAACAATGCCATCAACGATTTTATACATTTTTATCAATTAATTGATGTTTTAATTATCGACGATATTCAGTTTTTTAACAGGGCTGAAAAATCGCAGGATGCATTCTTCTCCATCTTTAATCATTTACACCAAAGTGGGAAACAATTAATTCTCACAAGTGATAAATCTCCAAAAGATCTCGAAGGCGTACAGGAAAGATTGTTAAGTCGTTTTCGTTGGGGATTGAGTGCAGATTTACAGGTGCCCGATTATGAGACCAAGATTGATATACTGGATATCAAAATGAAGAACGATGGGTTAGAAATGCCCCGTGAAGTGGTGAAATATATTGCATACAATATCAATAGCAACGTTAGGGAACTAGAGGGAGCCCTTATTTCTCTGTTGGCACAGTCTTCGCTTAACAAGAGGGAAATAGACCTCGAATTGGCAAAGAAAGTTTTAAGAAATTTTGTGAAATCTTCTACTAAGGAAATAACGATTGATGCTATCCAGAAAATGGTATGCGAATATTTTGATGTGGCTTATGATAAGTTGCTTCAAAAAACACGCAAGCGTGAAATTGTTCAGGCAAGGCAAATAACGATGTTCTTATCAAAAGCATTTACCAAAAATTCTTTAAAAACAATTGGCGAACATTTTGGGGGAAGAGACCATACAACTGTTATACACAGTTGCCAAACGGTGAAGGATTTGATGGATACTGATAATTTATTTAAAGAAAGTGTGTTGGAACTACAGCAAAAAGTACAACTTGCTGCTATGTAAACTATAAATTGTTTTAAAGCCGTTTCATTAATTTGAAGCGGCTTTTTTGTGCACGAATGTTTCACATATCGGAATATTTAAGGTGTATTGGAACATCTACTTTTTTTGAAACCAATTAACTTCGCAGCTTATTTAAAAAACATGACTTCAGCGTATAACTTCATTGCAGCCTGGCAACTTTTTCCTGAAAAAGGAACATACGAGAAGGGCGAGAGACCCAAGAGTGGCTATTTTCAAATTACATCTTCGGAGAATAAAAATGAGCTTACCGTAAATAACAGCTGGGTAACCTTAGAAAATATTTCATTTGGTGCAAAATATGAAATTGTTGTAGATGATAGTTTGCAAGAATTTTATGATAAAGATTTTGCAACGCATGTTAAAGGAAAAGTTTTGAGCTCCATTTTAATGGAAATAATTTTTGAGAAGGATGGAGAAATTGTGTTAGAAGTTCAGCACGAGATACAACCTAATGGTTATTTAAAAATTACACAAACTGGTAAAACAGATTCAACAGCATACGTAAATACCGAATTCTATCACAAGCAAATGAGTGTGCTGCCTTATAGTGCAAGTGTAAGCGGTGCTGTTATAAAACCAACCCAGGAAGGCGTTATAAGACACAAGGTGCTTACTGCAATGGAAGAGCAAACGAATATGCAGTTGGATCAGATTCGCAAACAAGTTGAATTGCTGGCATTACAAGCGCAGGAAATACAATCAAGAAAAGAATTATCAATGATTGTGTACAGTGCAAAATTAAATTTCCAACCGGTCATTGGTCAGGTTTATCATTTATATGAAAACCACGATGGTAGTTATATGATAAGTATGGTGAGCCCAAATGAATGGGGCAGGGGTTCAAAATCTTTTAAGCAACATGCAGCAAAGGTGCAACTGTTGGCAGATCATACCTGGAAAGAAATACTATAAGTTTCTTTGTTGTTTATTGAAAGGGTAAAAATTTTTCTTGTTGAATTTGAACAAGTGCAGGATTGATTTCGTTTAAAGTACCACCATTTAATACTGCTTGATATTTTTCTAAATATTCCAATGTCATTTTTTTAGAATTGAAATTTTCCAATGCGTAGTCATGGCAAATTGTGGGGGAGAAATGATTTTCATTTTCCAGAGCATATTTTAATTCTTTACTGTTTGCAGATAAAAAGCCTACTTGTGTTTTTACAATTTCTGGCAAGGAACCGTAAGGAGTGCCAAATATTGGGCAACCATAATACAAACTCTCTGTAATAGCCAACCCAAATGGTTCATGCCATCTTACAGGAAATAACAATCCTTTAGAACCGTTTAATAATGTATATTTTTTTTCTCCTCCAATCATTCCATAAAATTTAATTCTTGGGCTTAAAGTACATCTAAATCCCATATTAAAATTTAATCTTGTACCACCAAGAACCTTCAGTTTTTCATTTTTTGTTTGATGAATAATGTTGATGGCACCACGAACATTTTTTACACGCCATGCTGCGTTTCCTAAAAAATGATAAGAAGATCTTGTTATATTAAAGGATGGTTTTTGATAGTCGTCCCAATCCAACCCATTGTGCACAAAAACATTGCTGCCAAAGCGCTGGGCGTGATTTGCCGAAACAAAAATCGTATTTAAATCAAATCTTCTTTCATCATTTACATTACCATGCATGGTTATTACATATGGCTTTGTAATCTGCTCTGACGGAAAAAAATTTAAGTGAACAATGTCTGTCTCATCGGGAATCTGTTCCATTAAACTTTTTGCAGAATCGAAAGAAATTATTTTTGCAAAATCACAATAAGAACCTTTGTTTACAAGGTAGGATACTGTGTGTCCAAGCTTTGAAAGTTCCTTACCTAAATACCAAATTACCCTTTCTGTACCGCCATAATTTGTAACGGGGATAATTCCTTTATGTGCAATAAGTATTTTCATTAAGGCAGGTTAGTATATATAAATTAATTATCACAACTTCCCAACCATTTCCGAAGGCACCACCCATTTATCAAAATCTTCAGCGGTTACATAACCAAGTTTAATAGCCATTTCTTTTAAGGTTGTTCCTTCTTTGTGTGCCGTTTGCGCTATCTCCGCAGCTTTGTAATAACCAATTTTTGTGTTCAGTGCGGTCACTAACATCAACGAATTATCTACATGTTTTTTTATGTTGGCTTCTATAGGTGCAAGACCTACCGCACATTTATCATTGAAAGAAACACAGCCATCCCCAATCAGTCTTGCACTGTGTAAAAAATTAAAAATCATTACAGGTTTAAAAACATTTAATTCAAAATGCCCATTGCTGCCGCCAATGCTGATGGTCACATCATTACCCATTACCTGTGCTGCAATCATCGTTAGCGCCTCGCATTGGGTGGGATTTACTTTACCTGGCATAATGGATGAACCGGGTTCATTATCAGGAATAAATAGCTCGCCGATCCCACTTCTTGGTCCGCTGCTCAGCATCCTTATGTCGTTGGCAATCTTCATTAAACTAACCGCTACCATTTTTAATGCCCCATGCATTTCTACAATTGCATCGTGTGCTGCCAATGCTTCAAATTTATTTTCAGCAGTTACAAAAGGTAATCCGGTAAGGGTTGCAATATGTTTTGCTACATTTTCTGAATAACCTTCAGGCGTGTTAATTCCTGTACCAACTGCGGTACCGCCCAAGGCAAGCTCACTAAGGTGTGGCAATGCATTGTTAATGGCTCTTAAGCCATGATCTAACTGAGATACATATCCACTGAATTCCTGCCCAACTGTAAGTGGTGTAGCATCCATAAAATGCGTACGACCAATTTTTACCACGTGCATATATTCCTGCGATTTTGCATAAAGTGTATCTCTTAATTTTTTAATCCCGGGAATAGTAACATCGTTCAATATTTTATAAGCTGCAATATGCATGGCTGTTGGGAAAGTATCATTGCTGCTTTGGCTTTTATTTACATCATCATTTGGGTGAAGAAATTTTTCTTTGTCTGACAGATTACCACCGTTTAAAACATGACCACGATAAGCCACCACTTCATTTACATTCATATTACTTTGTGTACCACTGCCCGTTTGCCAAACGACTAAAGGAAAATAATCATCTAGTTTTCCTTCTAATATTTCATCGCATACTTTACCTATTAAATCACTTTTTTCCTGCGGTAAAACCCCTGCATCTTTATTGGCAAGTGCTGCTGCTTTTTTGAGATAAGCAAATGCCTTTATAATTTCTTTTGGCATTTTATTTATGTCCTGCGCTATTTTAAAATTGTCAATACTGCGTTGAGTTTGCGCACCAAAATAAACATCTACGGGTACACTAACTTCGCCCATCGTATCTTTTTCTATTCTATATTCCATTTTATAAAAATTGATTTTTTAAAGATGCGCAAAGATAACAAAGGATTGTAAGATGGCTTACGCCATTTCGGGATTACATATTCTTTAGGTTAAGGATTGTACAAATGATTCTGAATAAAGTAAATTTTAAAATTTCTTATTTATGTTGCAGCTAAAATATACAGATGATTAAATTTTTACCAACCATCCTTGTTTTAGTTTTTTTAATTTCTTCCTGTAGTTCAACAAAAAAAGCAACAGAAAATAAATCAACTGGTGTAGTTGAACCAAAAACGTCCGCACCCATAAGATCCGCTACAAAAAGAACAAAAGCTTTTACAACTTTATTAAAGATAGACCGTAAGGAATTTGTTTCTTATGCCAAACAATTTCTTGGCACACCTTATAAATACGGCTCTGCAGTTCCTGAAAACGGGTTGGATTGCTCAGGTTTTATTACATTGGTATTTAATCACTTTAATGTGAAAGCGCCCAGATCATCTGTAAATTTTACTGATGAAGGAACTGAAATAGATATTAGTAATGCAAAGCTCGGTGATATTATTTTGTTTACTGGTTCAGACAATGCCAGTGGTATTGTTGGCCATATGGGCATCATCACTACAATAGGAGATAATGTTCAATTTATACATTCAGCTTCGGGCAAAAATGTAGGCGTTATCATTAATAATTTTTCAGGATATTATAAAACCCATTTTGTAAAAGTGATTAGAGTTTTAGAATGATAGGATGTTGAATTGATTATTATTATTATTATTTTCTTCTGTAGATATTTATCCCGCCATCTGCAATACAATTCGAACTACTTAAATAAAGCTTACCGTTTTCTACACTAATTATACTTTCATATGGATTTGGTTCTGTTGATTGAAAAAAAACTTTATTGTCAGTACCGTTACAATCTTTTCTTTCTTCCAACATGTATTTTGCTCTTACTAAAACAGTATCAAAATTTCTCCGCTCAAAAGTTCTATCGCTCCCTATATAAATTATTTTTCCATTACCGGGCGGAAGTGGGGGGTTAGTAAAAGGATAGCCTGAGTATTGTTCAAATTCCCAAGTCCCTGAAAATTCCTCATATCTTTCTAAAAGTGTATCTTTTTTACACGAAAAAAGCGATGCAATAATTGCTATAAATAGAAATATCCTTTTCATAAAAGTATTGACACTATTACAATGAAAAGTGTTGCTCGGTTCTTATGTTATCTTTTTGTTGCTTATATGATTTTTTTATTTCCCAACAAAAACGGCTTTCCTCTTTTCTAAAAATGCTGTAGTCCCTTCCCTCATATCCTCGGTACCAAAACATTCTCCGAAGGCTTCCACTTCTTTATCGTAGCCGCTTACACCATCTGTAAAAGCACTGTCACTCAATACAGCAATATTGATGCACTCAATTACTTTGCTTATAGCAAATGGTGCTTTTGATTGTATAAGTTGTAAAATTTCTTTTGCTTTAGGAATCAAATTTTCTAAAGTGGTGATATGATTTACAAGACCGAGTCTAAACGCTTCGGTAGCATCTATTATTGAACCTGTCATTTGCAACTCCATACTTTTTCCCTTTCCAACCAATTGTGTAAGCCTTTGTGTGCCGCCATAACCAGGTATTAAACCAAGGTTAACTTCTGGCTGACCAAACTTTGCATTATCGCTGCACAGCCTAAAATGGCAAGCCATTGCAAGCTCACAACCTCCACCAAGCGCAAAACCATTTACTGCTGCAACTATTGGTTTATGACTATTCTCAATTTTAAAAAATACATCTTGCCCCCGTTTAGATAATGCCATGGCTTCCGCTAAATTTAAGCCACCAAACTCACTAATATCTGCACCCGCAACAAAAGCTTTTGGTCCACTTCCGGTAATTATTGCCGTTTTAATTTCATCGTTGTTCAATACTTCGCTCATGGCATCATCCAAATCTGTAAACACATCTTTGTTCAATGCGTTTAGTTTTAAAGGGCGATTAATTGTAATGATGGCGGTACCATTTTCAATGTCAAAAAGCAATGTATCAAAATTCATATTTTTATATTTTATGTTTCGAAGATAAGACATTTCGCAAAAAATATTATTGGTAGTAAACACCAAGAGTACATCATCATTATACGCTGCTAAAACGCTATCTACTCTTTTCTCTGCGGTGAATAGGATAACTTTACCGCATGACGTTGCTAAATATTATCACTTACACAGGGACCTTTGTTTTTGCACTTACGGGTGCATTGAAAGCCCGAAAATTTAAGATGGATATTTTTGGTGGCCTTGTAGTTGCTTTTGCCACAGCCTACGGCGGCGGCACTATAAGAGATTTGTTGATTGGTGTAAAAGCTGTAAACTGGATAAACGACTACTTTGCTCTCGGGCTTGTTTTCGCAGGAGTCATTATTACTTTTTTGGTAAAAGAAGGCGTAAATAAATTTACCAAAACTATTTTCTTTACTGATGCGCTTGGGATAGGATTGTTTACTGCCGCAGGCATTGAAGTAGCGCAGCGCAATGGCGTTAATGATGCATATGCTCTTATAATGGGTGTAATTTCTGCAACCTTCGGTGGACTTATTGCAGATATTTTCTGTAATGATGTGCCTAATCTTTTTAAAAAAGGAGAGTTGTATGCAACAGCTTGTGCAATTGGCGGCGGCATTTATTTATTGCTTCAAAATACCAATATTGATAAAAATATAAACCTACTTATTTGTGTAATGCTGGTACTGGTTATTCGTATTTATTCAAAAAGAAACAGGTTGGAGTTGCCGAATATATAATCATTAAAAATCTCGATTCTCCGCAACCCATCCTTTTATATAATCTGATATTTCGCCAAAGGTTGTGCCCGGCGGGAAAAGTTTACCTGTCCCCATTTCATTGAGTGTTTTCATATCATCTTCCGGGATAATTCCACCACCGGTAAGCAATACATCATTCATTCCTTTTTCTTTTAGCAGGGCCATAATTTTTGGAAAAACCGTCATGTGTGCGCCGCTTAAAATACTTACACCAATAGCATCAACATCTTCCTGCAATGCAGCATTCACAACCATTTCAGGCGTTTGGCGCAGACCAGTGTAAATTACTTCCATGCCTGCATCCCGTAATGCAGTGGCTATAACTTTTGCGCCACGGTCGTGCCCATCCAATCCAACTTTTGCCACCAATACCCGTACTGGTCTGTTTAATATTTTACTCACTCAAAGTATTTTATATGTTGTAAAAGTAATTCAAATTAAGGTTTTCTCTTTTAACAAATCTCTTTTTTAAGATTGGGTTACTTTTTTTGCTTATTGTGTATTGTAATGCAAGACGTCTGAATTTTCTTTCACCTTATTTAATTAAAAAAACAATGAGAAATAATATATTGCTCGCAGGCGTACTATGCATTTTTTTCAGCTGCAATAGAAGGCAAAATGAGAAAGATCAGTATTCTGAAAGAATGGATTCAACTTCTAATGTCGCCCCGTTATCTTCATTAGCGGTAAAAGAGTTTAAAGATTCTACCAAAAAATTTATACGAACGGCAGATGTAAAATTTAAGGTAAGCAGCGTTGTAAATGCAACCTACGATATTGAAAATATCTGCAACAACAATGGTGGTTTTGTAACTTCCACTAAACTCAGTAGTGATATTCTTAGAAGCGAGGAAACGCCAATCAATGAAGATTCAACGCAGCAAACAACTTCTTACAGTGTAACAAACAGTATTATTTTGCGAGTGCCGAATAGCCAACTGGATACAACGTTAAAAGAAATAGCAAAGAACATCAGTTATCTCGATTATCGAATTATTAAAGCAGATGATGTGAGTCTACAAATATTTGGTAATGCATTGTCTCAAAAAAGGCTTGCAAAAAGTGAAGCAAGATTAGTAAATGATATTAATGCAAACAATAGAAAATTACAGGAAACCACAAATGCGGAAGAAATTGTGATGAGCAAAGGAGAAGAGGCAGACAATGCAGAGATAAATAATCTTTCTCTTTCAGACCAGATAAAATACAGCACTGTAAATATTTTAATATACCAACCCGAAACTACGACCAATACAATGGTTGCGAGTGAAAAGAAAATAAAAACTTATGAATCGTCTTTTTGGAAACACGTGTGGGAAAGCATACAATATGGATGGAGCATGATTGCTTTCGTGTTTGTTTTAATTATAAAATTGTGGGCGGTGCTGTTGCTTGCAGGTTTGATGTATGTTTTTTTTAAATGGAATAGAAAAGCTGCCCCGATATTTTTGAAGTAAAGATTTTATTGAAAGCCTTTGCGTATTGTTAAATTGAAAAAGCAAAAGACGAAGGGCTGCGTTGCTTAGACGAATATCCTTTTTTGTTGCTTAAACAAAAAAGATAGTAGGTGGGCGACGGACAAAATGTTCAAGATTGGTATATGTACATAGCCCCAAGATAAAAAATGCAGCTTTGAAATTTCTCAATGCTGCATTTTTTATAAAAATTATTCTACTGATTAAATATTTCTAAAGCCTTTTCTATTCTGCTGATGGTTTCTTCTTTTCCAATCGTAGCGGCTATTTCAAATACGCCAGGACCAAACTTGGCACCTACCAACATTACACGTAAGGGCATTTGTAAATCCCCTGGCTTTATATTTTTTTCTGTTGCTAACTCTTTAAAGTGTATCTCCATTGATGCAGCGTCAAAATTTTCTACTGTATTTGTTTTGTCGATAAAAGCAATAAAAAAATCATTTTTATCAGCATTCCATTTTGGTTTTACTGAAGCAACATCCCATGTAATTGGCGCCTTGTAAAAATAGCCTGCCTGTTCGTAAAAGTCAGATAATAAGGTACAGCGACCTTTTACTAATTCTAGCACATTTAAAAAATATTTTTCGTCGGATACTACAATTTCTTTTTGCTCTAAGATATTTTTTACTCTTTCGCTGTAGTGGGTTGCAGGCAACTTCTGTATCCACTGGTGATTAAACCATTTTGCTTTTTCAAAATCAAACTTCGCTCCACCCTTGTGCACACGGTCCATGCTGAAAGCTTCTATCATTTCTTCTATCGTAAAAACTTCCTGCTCTGTGCCGGGGTTCCAGCCAAGCATGGCGAGCATATTTAAAAATGCTTCGGGTAAAAAACCAAGCTCTTTAAAACCTTTGGTGACATCACCCGTTTTAGGATCGGTCCAATCCATCGCATATACTGGGAAGCCAAGCCTATCACCATCTCGCTTGCTCAGTTTACCGTTGCCATCTGGTTTCAATATAAGCGGCAAATGCGCCCACTCAGGCATATTTTCTACACCGAATAAATGTTTCCAAAGCAACAAGTGTACAGGCGCACTTGGCAGCCATTCTTCGCCACGAAATGCGTGTGTTATCTTCATTAAATAATCATCTACTACTACTGCTAAATGATAAGTCGGCATTCCATCTGCTTTCAACAATACCTTGTCATCAACATTATTTGTATCAAAAGTTATTTCACCTCGTATCATATCTGTGAAAGACACAGTACTATTTTCGTCAACTTTAATTCTGATAACATAAGGCTTACCATCAGCTAATAAAGCTGTAGTTTCTTCGGGTAATAAACGCAACGAATTGTTCATCTTCATCCGTACTCCTGC
The DNA here is from genome assembly GCA_038225275.1 of Chitinophagales bacterium. GTDB lineage: Bacteria > Bacteroidota > Bacteroidia > Chitinophagales > Chitinophagaceae > Ferruginibacter. The sequence continues at coordinate 15,433 of JBBREY010000022.1, forward strand.
ATCATATTGCAAACTCCCGCTGCCTTCTGCTTTACGTCGTTCCCGCATTGCATCTATTTCTTCTGGCGTATCAAATGCATAATAAGCATAGCCATCTGAGACTAATTTTTCTGCGTATTCTTTGTATAAATCTTTTCTTTCGCTTTGGCGATATGGTGCATATGGTCCACCTTTTACAACGCTTTCATCTGCCTCTATTCCACACCATTTTAAGCAATCAAAAATATATTCTTCGGCTCCCTGCACGAATCTTGATTGGTCTGTGTCTTCCACTCTTACAATAAAATTACCTCCATGTTTTTTGGCAAATAAATAATTGTATAAAACTGTTCTCACACCACCAAGATGTAAGCCGCCTGTTGGGCTTGGTGCAAAACGTACTCTTACTTTACTCATAGTTTGTAAAGATACAATTTCAAAAAAACAGGATAAAAAATTATTACGCTTCACAATTTATTTATATAAAAAAATGCCCCAAAATTGGAGCATTTTTTATAATTATCAACTTTATCATTTATCTAAGTAAAAATGTTCTTGCAGGTCTGCCATCTATTGAAATTGTAGCAATTCTGTCGCAGGTACCATCACCATAATTGATTGTTGCAATGTGGTTTGGTCCTTGAATTTGATAGATACCCTGATCAATATTTTCACAAATTGTTTTCTTTTGCAATGCAGCAATAACGGTTCCTACTCTCACTCTTCCCGCAGGATTTGTAATTGTCCTTGTGCCTGTTATTGAATAGACATCGTCTAATAAACTGTTTGTAGAAGAACCTGCTGTTTGTACAACGTTTTGAGTGCCTTCATGCAACCAAAAATCACTGTTAGGTGCAGTGATTTTTCCATTTACACATACACGACTCCAGCTTTTTACACCAGCAGAACTTGTATTCGTCCAAGTAATAGTGCCTTCTTTTTTATACCCACCAACAAAATAGTTATTAAACGTCATAGTTGCAACACTCCCCGAGCGACGTAAAGAGTCAGTTAGAGTAATATTGATGATCCCTTTGCGAGTAACACCATTATTTGAAGTACAACCACCGGTACCAAAATCAATGACAATAGTTTTTGGGAACCCATTTAAAGGGGTAACAGTAATATTTGCACAACTTAGTGTGCCTGTGGTTTCATTGATACCTGCGCCACGAGCGCCCTGTAGGTTTTTATCAAATGCAGCTTCGTTTAAAACGTCATTTGCATCTTGCGTTAGATTTTCAGAAATGCCCTCATTAGCACTAAGTGCAAACGTTGTCTCAATTTCATCAGTTTCATTTGTGCTGCTGTCTTTTTTACAAGATGTAAGCGCTACTATGGCAAATGCTGCGCATGGTAAAAGAAATTTTAGTTTCATAATAAGAGGGTTTAAAGTTTTAGTATTTTTTAAATTGTTAAAGATAGACGGGCGGTATTTAAAAAAGTTTAATGGTAGTTAAAGTTTATTTTTACAGCATGTTGTATTTTATTAAAACGCCCAAATGGTTGCGGTTATTACATCCTAAAAGAATTTGGGAGATGGATACACGCGACAAAGAAATTTATTTGACTTTTGATGACGGACCACATGAAACAATTACAGACTTTGTTTTAGATGAGTTGAAGAAATACAACGCCAAAGCAACTTTTTTTTGTATCGGTAATAACATTGTCAAAAATCCTGATGTATACAGCCGGATAATTGATGAAGGGCATTCTGTAGGGAATCATACTTTTAATCATTTAAATGGTTTTAAAACAAATGATAAAGTTTATACTGCTGATATTTTAGAAGGCGCAAAATATATAGACAGTAATTTATTTAGACCACCATATGGGCGCCTAAAAGGTTTTCAGGCGAATGTGCTCACTCAATTGAAGAATCCATACAAAATAATTATGTGGACGATACTTAGTGGCGATTTCGATTTAACCATATCTCCGGAACGGTGTTTAGAAAATGTAATGTTTAAAATATCGAATGGTGCAATAGTCATATTTCATGATAGCGAAAAAGCAGCTGAGAGAATGATGTATGCATTACCGAAGTTGCTATACATGCTAAATGAAAAAGGTTATCAATTTAATAAAATACCAACTTCTGTAATTAATTAAAGCTGTAAATAAAATGGGCCTGAGTAGAAACCCAGGCCCTTTTTTAATCCGTACCCTATGAAAACTGTGTACAAATTACGGCAGATATTATTAAGAACAATAATATTTAATATATTTTTTAAATTTTTTATAAATTTTTTATGATTGATTCTCATTGTCATCTGTATACCAAGGAATTCGATGAAGATATAGATATGGTAATTGACCGGGCTATTGCAGAAGGAATTACTAAAATGTATTTGCCGGCTATAGATTCGAGCTGCACCGAAAGGATGTTTGAGGTAGAAAAAAAATTCCCGACTCGTTGTTTTGCTATGGCAGGGCTACATCCCTGTTCCGTAAATGAAAATTTTGAAGCAGAGCTATTGCACGTAGAGCAGCTATTGCAAACACGAAAATTTAGTGGTATTGGGGAAACGGGTTTGGATTTTTATTGGGATAAAACCTTTATCTCACAACAATATATAGCTCTCGAAAGACAGATAGCGTTTGCCCTTCAATATGACCTTCCTCTTATTTTACATACAAGAAATGCTACACAGGAAACAATTGATGTTATAAAAAAATATTCAGATACGGGATTAAGAGGAATATTTCATTGCTTTGGTGGCACTTTGCACGAGGCAGAACAGATTACAGAACTGAAGTTTTTTTTAGGCATTGGCGGCGTGATTACGTACAAAAATGCTGGAGTAGCCGAAGTGTTGCAACAAGTAGATATAAGCAATTTTGTACTCGAAACTGATGCTCCTTATCTTTCTCCTGTACCTATGCGTGGCAAACGAAATGAGAGTGCCTATTTGAAATATATAGTTGAAAAAATTGCTCTCGTAAAAGGAATAAGTGATGCTGAAGTAAAAAATATTACTACCCAAAATGCAGAAAATATATTCGGCACATAAATTTTGAAAGTGTATTTTTGCTGCCTCAAAATGGAGACGTGTCCGAGTGGCTGAAGGAGCACGCCTGGAAAGTGTGTATATGGGTAACTGTATCGAGAGTTCGAATCTCTCCGTCTCCGCCAAAAAATCTTTCATAAGATTTTCCTTTTTTTTGAAACTGCACAGTCACCTTTATCAAGATTTTAATAGATAAATACAAAACTTACCTTCTTATATTTTTATTGCAAATAAAATTTGGAACGTTTTATGTTTTCAATAATATTATCAATTTTAAAAAATAAATTATGGAAAACGTAGATGAACTTGTTAACGAAAAGCCGAAGGGAAATATGTTACAAAACGAAAACCGCGATGACGAACCAGTTCCCCAAAATGAAGGAGGAGTATCGCATGAAAATGTAGTTCGTAAGGAGGATGAAAATATTCCTCCACAGCCAGCTAAAAAACCAGATTAAAAACAAGACGAAAAATAGTACAAAAATTACTCCTGCTTCCTTAGTACTTGATTTTATAAAAAAAGGACAAAATTGGTTCAGTCCTTTTTTTATAAAAAATAAAAATATAATAATGCTTATTTACAATTGCCGCTTTAACATCAGACCTATTGGTATTTCGTATTAAAATTTCACCACCACTTTGTGTTCAATTTCATCGTCGTTTAGCGAAACAATTCCATTTTGCTGCTGCACATCGTCTAAAAATACTTGCATCCCATCTCCATACTCATTGTTTGATTGCAAAAAGCTAATCGTATAAAAAGTATTTACAAAACGATATTTAATTTCAAAATTATCCCACTCTTCAGGAATGCAGGGCTCAAATCTTAAGGTGTTTCCCACTTTTTTTAGCCCTATAAAATAATCTGTAATTAATTGATACATCCAGCCGGCAGAGCCTGTGTACCACGTCCAACCACCCCGTCCTTTGTGCGATTTTACCGCATACACATCTGCAGCAATTACATATGGTTCTGATTTATACACTGCAATTTTTTCAGCAGTGTTGCCTCTGTTTAATGGATTGATCATCTGCAACAATTCCCATGTTTTCTTCTTATTGCCCATTGCTGCAAAAGCCATTACGAGCCAAACGGCTGCGTGTGTATATTGACCACCATTCTCTCTTACACCCGGCACATATCCCTTAATGTACCCCGGATTAAGATCAGATTTATCAAAAGGTGGATCAAACAATTGTATCAATCCGGCTTCTTTGCGTACCAGGTATTTATCGGCAGATTCCATTGCCTTTACGGTTCTTTCACTGTCTCCCGCCTTTGATATTACAGACCAGCTTTGTGCGATAGAATCAATTTTACATTCAACATTTTCATGCGAGCCCAATGGTGTACCATCATCAAAATATGCACGACGGTACCATTCACCATCCCATGCTTCCTGCCTAATATTAATCCTTAACTTTTCAGCTTCTTCTTTACATTTCAATGCAAATGCTTCATCATTTCTCAGCGTTGCAACTTCTTCAAATGCCGTCAATACATTGTATAAAAAGAATGCCAGCCAAATACTTTCACCTTTGCCTTCTTCTCCAACTTTATCCATACCATCATTCCAGTCTCCCGAGCCCATAAACGGTAAGCCGTGCACACCAAATTTTAATGCATGTTCAATGGCAGTCATACAATGTTTGTATAAGTCTGCAATCGTGCTGGATTGTAGCGGTAGATCGTAATAAGAATCTTCTCCAACGTTCAGTAACCTGCCTTCTAAAAAATAAACGGGTTCGTTTAAAATGGCTGTATCTCCTGTTGATTTAATATAGGCTGAAGTAACAAATGGCAGCCACAAATAATCATCTGAACAGGTTGTTCTTACGCCTCTGCCGGTTGGCGGATGCCACCAATGCTGCACATCTCCTTCCTTAAATTGGCGGGATGCACAAAGCAATATTTGTGATCTTACAAGTGATGGTTGTGCATGCATTAAAGAAAGTGTATCCTGCAACTGATCCCTGAAGCCAAATGCACCGCCAGATTGGTAAAAGCCACTCCGTGCCCAAATGCGGGAAGCAAGCGTTTGATAGTTTAACCAGCCATTTGTAAGCATGTTCAACGCAGTATCGGGCGTGTATATTTTTATAACACCTAATGCATTCTCCCAATAATTATATACTTTTTGCAGTGCTGTAAAGGCAGTATCTACACCTTCATTTGCCTTAATCAATTCAATTGCATGTTCTATAGATCTACCCGCTCCAAGCCTAAAAATAATTTCTCTTTCTTCCCCCTCAGCTAGCTCAAATGCAACTTGTATTACGCCACATGGATCAAGGCCGGCGCCAGTTTTGCCGGAAAGCCTTGCCCTGTTTAATCCATCAGGATTGCTCATGGCACCATTGCGACCTAAAAATTCTGTCCGGTCTGTTGTAATAGCTTTATTTGTTCCATCAGCATCAAAAAAAGCAACTCTGTTTGTAAATTCTGAACTGTATGCATTGCTTGCCAGTATTGCTCCGGTCTCTTCATGTAAAGTAGTTACCGTATGCTTTAAATATTTTGCCCGCAGGTCGCCAAGCACCCATTCTACATAACCCGTAGCAGATAATTTACGCTGCCTGCCAGACTGATTAGTGAGTTTTATAACAATAAATTTTATGGGTGCTTCAATATCTGTAAACACCGTCATTTCAGAATAAATTCCATCCTCACTGTGCTCAAAAACACTGTAACCAAAACCATGTCGTGTTATGTACGGCGAATTGCCACGGCAGGGCAAAGGTGCCGGCGACCAAAACTTACCACTCTCTTCATCTTTTAAATAAAATGCCTCTCCTTTTAAATCAGTAACAGGGTCATTGTTCCACGGTGTCAAACGAATTTCATGCGCATTATCTACCCATGTGTAGGACTGTCCGCTTTCGCTGATGATCGTTCCAAAATGAGGATTCGCCAATACATTTATCCATGGCACTGGGGTACGGGTTTGCGGAGTAGTTGTAATAACATATTCTTTTCCATCTGCAGTAAAACCACCAATGCCGTTTGTAAACTGAAGGTCTTTTCTCGGCTCAACTTCTGTGTAAATAGAAGGATGAAACTTTGTGGGACTAAAATATGGAATGGTTGTTTTTGTTTTGGCACGTCTGTTTATCTGGTCTTCCAGTTTGCCAAATTTATCAGCAATGATGATATGTGCCACAGCCTCAAATAAAATTCTGTCTTCGTTGGTTATTTGGTCGGCAGATCTTATAAATATACCACCGGGTTTTTCTTTTAATTCATTGCCCATCTCTGGGGCGATAAGGCTTTGGATCTGTTGGTGTAATTCCTGTCTGTAAACGCCATGGTCTTCATTCCAAATTACTAGGTCAACAGATAGGCCTTTTAAACGCCAATATAAATGCGCCTGTATCATTTGTTTTACAAGTCCAATATTTTCTGCGTCTTCAATTTGTACAAGTATAATAGGAAGGTCGCCTGAGATTGAATAACGCCATAATTCGGGTTGTCCCTTTTTATTTTTTAGAATAGTTGATGGGTCTGCTCTGAGTGACTGGTTTGAATAAATGATAGAACCTGCGAGCAAAGAATACAAATGAGCATCAGATTCAATGGCATTTATTTGCCGCAAAATTACCTGACTATGGGTCCATGTAAGTTCCAATACACGGTTTGCTAAATGTCGTTCCTGGTATTTATCAACAAGGTTATTGCACATCTCTCTTGTCTCTGCCATGCCCGAAATAATATCCACAGATATCGATTCGTTGCCTTCTAAAACAATTCGGTATTGAATGGAAACGATTGGGTCTAATACCGAACCATCAGTACCTGACAATGGCTCAGATTGCTGCAAAGCAGTTGGTTTACTCAATGAATTTCCTCTACCTATAAATTTATCACGGTCTGTCTCGTAAGAAACGTTTACAATCTCTGCATCGTGCACTTTCATTAGGTGAAACATCCATGGTGTTTTTTCATCTGTAGACCTGGGTCTACGTGTACAAAGAATAGCATTGCGTTCTTCAACTATTTCTGTCTGCACAAATAAATTACTAAAAGCCGGGTGTGCTTCATCTGCTGCAGGGCTTGCCAGCACTACTTCTGCGTAACCTGTTATTTCGACTATTCTTTTTTTGCGGGAGCGGTTGGTAATGTGTATTCTTCTCAGTTCAATATCATCTTCTGGCGATACCACGATTTCTGTATGCGTCTCCAGCAAAAAATCTCTGCGGCGAAACTCTGCTCTTCCTTCAGAAAATACTGCTTCATAATTCTCACCCTGTTGTAATGTTGGTTGGTATGCAGCAGACCAAAAAAGATTGGTTTCCATATCTCTGATGTAGCAGAAACTTCCATAATTGTCGCAACTAATGTCTTCCCGCCAGCGGGTAACTGCCATATTTTTCCATTTGCTGTAACCGCCGCCTGCATTGGTTATCATAACATGGTAGCGGCCGTTGGATAACAATTGTATTTCAGGAATAACCGTGTTGGGTGTATTAATAACTCTGATAGATTGGTCATTGGCAGATATAATACTTGCATCTCCGGCATGCACACTTGGTGAATAAAAAGTACTGATGCGTGGTATGCGTTCCTGCAACAATAACAACGTAGATTTTAAATGCACTTCAGATTCAAATCTTTTTTGCATGGGTTTATCAAGCAACAAATATGCAAGGGATAGAAAAGACATACCCTGATGATGCGCCATAAAAGATTTTACTATTACCTTTTTTTGTTTGCGCAACAGTCTGGAGGTGGTATAGTCTATTGCTTCATAAAAACCATAATTGCTTTCAAATCCCTCCTCTTTTAAAAACTGCAGATTTTTATAGGATTCTTTTGGTGCAACCATTAGTGCCATAATGGTTGAGTAGGGAGATATTACAAGATCTTCTCCAAGCCCACGTTTAAAGCCAATACCTGGTACGCCAAAAGCTTTGTATTGATAATTGGAATGCGCATCAACAATATTATAACCAGATTCAGAAATGCCCCATGGTATTGAATTTTTTCTGCCATAATCGATCTGTTTATGCACAACTCCTTTGTTAGTTTGATCGAGTAAAGTATTGTCATAAGTGGGCATCACCAACAACGGCATCAGGTATTCAAACATAGATCCGCTCCATGAAAGCAAAATAGGATACGCATCATAGCTGGTAAGTTTTCTGCCCAAAGCAAACCAGCTTTCCTGTGGTAATTTGCCCATAGCAATCCCTAAAAATGTCGTCAGCCTTGCCTCTGATGCAAGTAAGTCATAATAGCCAGTATCTCTTCTATGCTCATCTACATTGTAACCAATGGATAATAAATTTTGAGCCTTATCAAAAAGAAAATCGTATTCAATATTTGCAAGACTCATACAATTTGCTGCAAGCTGCTCAATGGTAATGATTAGTTCTTTTGCACGCCTCGATGATTCGGTAATGGCAGCCCTAAAACTATTGAGCCACTCATTTTCTACTGCCGTATTTTCTTCTGAATAACTACCTACTATCTTTTGAAGCAACAATTGTTCAGACAATGCAATTTGCTTTAGAGTAGGCACTACGGGAAGTTCATGAACAAGATCAATAAATCTCGCAGGAGGATCGTTAAAAAATAAACGGGGTATTAATGTACTAAGATTTTTTTTCTGAGCCGTTAATTGATGTAGTATTTTTTGTACCCAAATACCGGCCTCATCCTCTAAATCCAATTCAATTAATATTTTCGTAAATGACAACTCAAGCTGCTCAATGTAATTTTTTATATCTCTGGTATGCTCTAATTTATTTGGATAATTTTCAAGCAAGTCTTTTCTAAATTGGGCTAATAACTCATCATTTCCAGCATACTCCATCAACACACTTATTGTATCGTATAACCCTTTAAAAAAACTTTCCCCTACAATTTTATTATCCTTAAGTAAGATCAGCCCCTGTTTTAATGTAACAAGGTGGCCTGCAAGGTTACCACTGTCAACTGTAGAAATATAACGGGGTGCTAAAGGTTCAAGTGAACCTGTATCGTACCAATTATAAAAATGACCTCTATAACGTTGCATATTCTGCATTACATGAATGGTATTTCCTGTACGCTCTAAAAATTCAAGTATGCTGATATAACCAAAATCGTATGCGGTTAAATTAGACAACAACAACAAGCCCATATTTGTAGGAGAGGTACGGCGGGCAAGCCTTTCGACAGGTTCTGCCTGATAGTTATCAGGGGGCAACCAATTGTCTTCAACTGTTACAAACTTTTCAAAAAAGCTCCATATTTTTCTTGCCAACACACCAAGATAAACTGCCTGATGCTCCGTAATAATATCTTTTTCTGGCGGCCTCGTTCGGCTGATGGCATGTGCAATAAAAGGGGCCATCATCCAAAAACTAAGAAACGGTAAAGCAATTAAAACAACAACGGGGTTGTAAATAGTGAGCCATGCATATACAGTAATTGCAAAAACGGGCTCAAACCACATGTGCATATAAGATTCAACAATCGTTTTTTCTTTGTTCTGCCTTGCACCAAATAAATTCCATTGCAATAATTTTCTGTGGGAAATAAACATCCGCCAAAATGTGCGCACAATCGCATCTACATTTGAAAACACTTCGTAAGGCAAAAAAATAAGATCCAGCATCTGCTGGTTGAAACTGATAAAAGCAGAGCGGCTTGTATAAGCAATGTGTTGTTGCAATGTCACATCCTCGGGCTTTCTAAATAGTTCCCAAAAAAAATTAATAACGGAGGGCAGCAATATGATGATGGTTACGGCTAATGTCCAGAACCAGGCCATAGGAGAAAAAACCCATCCATACAATAGCAAAAGCATCAGGCAAAGCGGAACTAAACTCCGCCGCAGGTTATCAAATATTTTCCATTTGGAAAGAGCTGAGAGTGGATTTTTATGCAGCTTATTATCAATGCCGGGCACAAAAGGTAGTACCCATTTAGCTATTTGCCAGTCACCACGCATCCATCGGTGTCTGCGCTGCATATCTGTATCATAACGCAGCGGATATTCTTCAAACAATTGTACATCTGTAATTAAACCCGAACGTGCGTAGCAACCTTCCAACAGATCATGACTTAAAATTCTGTTCTCGGGAAACCTGTCTTTTAACGCCAGCTCAAAAGCATCAATATGGTAAATGCCTTTACCAATAAATGACCCTTCTAAAAATAGATCCTGATAAACATCAGACGTTGCTTTTGTGTATGGATCTGTTCCAGGATCATTGCCATGCAGCCTAGCATAAATAGAACTGTCAGATGCAGGAAGTGTGTTGGAAACCCTGGGTTGCAAAATGGTGTATCCTTCTGTAATTCTCTTTTTCTTTTCATCGTACAAAGGCTGGTTTAAAGGGTGCGCCATTGTCCCAACCATTGTCCTTGCAGTGTCCCTGCTTAACTGCGTATCTGTATCAAGCGTGATAATATATTTGATGCCTGCAAAACATGAACTGTTGCCAATGACTTCAGAAAAAAAGCCTTCTCCTTTGTTTCTTAAAAATGCATTTAGCTCGCCAAGCTTGCCCCGCTTTCTTTCATAGCCCATCCAAATTTTATCATTTTTATTCCATTGCCTTGGGCGGTGAAAAAGAAAGAAGGGTTCATTAGTTGTCTGTGTATATTTTTTATTTAGATCTATTATTCTGTTTTTTAATGCAGAGATCAGAGGTTCGTCTTCTGCTAAATGTTCTGTGGCAGCATCTTTAAAATCTGTCAGCAATGCAAAATATAAATTGGCTTCTCTATTAGCTAAAAAACGCACTTCCAACCCTTCTACCAATTGTTCAATAACGGCAATAGAGGTAATCATCGTTGGTATCACTACCATCGTTGCAGCATCTGCAGGAATACCTTTTGAAAAATCCATACGAGGCAGAAGCGATGGACCGGTAAGTTTTAAACTCATCCAGTTTACCAGCGCAATGGCAAGCCTGGAAGTGGTGATAAAAGCAACAACACAAATTGTTATCAGAAAGCCCAATGGCAATTTTTCAGTCAATGCTTCAATAATTAATAAACCACAAAAAACCAAACTAAGAATAAAAATATTGCTCAGGTATATTCTTAATGGATGCTTTGCAGTAAGACGACCACATTTTTCGCGGATAGAGGACCGAGTCAAGGCTACTTTTGCAGTTGCATAATAACCTCTGCCGTTAAGATAATAACCAACGTGAGAACGTTTTTTATCATTGCCTGCTGCATCACTTTCTTTGGCAGTATTTATTACAAGTTCTGCAACGGCCTGTTCTGAAAGCTTGCTGCAGCTTGCAATTTTTTCAATGGTATGTCTGTAGCTGTCGCGGGTATGAAAATCCATTTTGCTGTATACGCCATCAATATCTCTTCTCAAAATTTCATCTACAATGCTGGTATCTTCCACAAAATCTTTCCAGTTGGCAGTACTCAAAAAACGAAAGCTTCTGATACAGTTACCAACAGACACCTGCGTGGCGGCCTGGTTGCGGTTATCGGCACGAATCATCTCATTGCTAGTTGCGCCCATTTCAGAAAGCCGTTGCTCTATCCAGTTAATCGCCAGCGAAAGCGAACTTCCTTTTTCCTGCAACCTTCTGTACAATTCAGCTACAAAAGTACTTTCCATTTGCGGTTCTGATCTTGCCATATCCGCTATCACCAATACCAAATTTTTTGGGTCTTTTTCAACAATCTCTACCATTTCATCAGCCCATTTATTTGCAAGTGCCTTATGGGTTATTTCTTCTGAAATAAGAACTGAAAGTCTTCTTAAGTTTTCAATGAGCGCCAGGCGGAGCATAATGGGTATTGCCCAAAGTTCACCTAATTTTAAACTATCTACTGTTTGGTATGATTTCACAAATCCGGTAAGGTTGGCAATATTTACATAACCATCGCTGTGGGAAATTATTTCCACTGCCATGTCATATACCCGTGGCAAATTTGCAAATTCACCCTTTATTAGTTTTGGTAATGCTTTGCTGTAACCCTTGGGTAAATGTTTTTTGCCTGTATAAATTTGTTCTTCAATTAAATAAAAATTATCAAGCATCCATTCTGCTGCGGGTGAAATGCTTTTGGTCTGCTTTAATGTATCTGATAATAACTCATATACTTTCAATAAATAAGTCTCATTATCTGCCAGTCGTTTTAATAAATGTTCCGCATTTTTGTCGTAAAAAATTTCATGTCGTTTAGCAACAACAATGGCGTATGCCTCTAATTTTTCTTGCGTAAAAATTTCAGACCTAAGCGGTAACTTTTCATCAACTTCATCATTGCTATCACCCAAGAGTGGGTCGATGATCGTTTTTTTAATTCCCGCAAATGCCTGAGGAAGTAACTCAAATAAATCTTTGTTCTTGCTGGTTTGCTTAAAAACGTTCATTTAATAATATGTGGTTAAATAACTTCTCTGTTTTACTTTTTTATAAGTAAACTTTTATATCAGGTAAAGAGTTGAGTTACGTAAAATGATTTTATGCTGATTATAAACAATTGGTATTTCTTATATCACAAAATATAAGCCGCTTTATGTTTTATGTATAATTGCGGGACGAGGTTTATGCTTCTAAAGCAGATGAAGTGTAGATACGTATCTACTGATATATATGTATTTGTCTCTCAGTTTTCGAAGTTTCCATTTCGTAGCTAAATAAAAATCATTAAAACAATAATTGAAAAGTGCTTGAAAGGGAATTACACGGAAGGCAAAAATGATTGGGATTAAAATCCATGGTTATGTACAATATGGCCGAAAATATATAAGCGACATGGATTTTAATAGACTTTTTAACAGTGCTGTAATTTGGATTAAGCTACTTTAAAATTAGACCAACAATTTTTTTATAGACCCTTTGATGAATTAGATAATTGTGCTTATTCTAATACTTTTTCCATTGCCATACTTCTCGATCCTTTTATTAATATAGTAGCATTAGCAAATTGTTGCTCTTTAAACCAAACTGCAATTTCTTTTGAGTTGTTAAAATGTAAATAAGACACAGGTAAATTTGAAAAATCTTCACCTGCAACAACAACATGTTTCCATTGGTAACTCGACAAAAGTTTTATAATAGCTGCATGTTCTTTCTTGCTGTCTTCGCCTAATTCCATCATTCCGCCTATTATTACAATTTTGTTATCACCATTCATTGATGCAAAATTTTCAATGGCGACTTTCATGCTGCTGGGGTTTGCATTATATGCATCGAGTAAAATGGTGTTGGTTTCCTTTTTAATTATTTGAGAGCGGCTGTTTGTTGGTGTATAATTTTCCAAAGCCTGTTTTATCTTATCATCAGCAACTCCAAAAAATTTCCCAATGCATACAGCACTCAACACATTTGATAAATTATAATTTCCTGCGAGCTGCGTTTTAATACTATGGATGTTGGCGCCCTTTGTTACATCTACTTCCAATAGGCTGCTACTTTCTTTTGCAATCCCTACATAATCGGCATCTATGGAACCGTAACTAATTTTATTTTTGATAGACGCACTCATATCAAGTAAATAATCGTAATCGGTATTTATAAAAATAGTGCCTTCGGTTTTAAATAAATAATTATACAATTCACCTTTACCTTTCTTTACGCCATCTTCTCCACCAAAACCTTCTAAATGTGCTTTGCCGCAATTTGTTATTAATCCATGTGTTGGCATTGCATAGGCGCAGTATCCTTCAATTTCATGCAAATGATTTGCACCCATTTCAATAACAGCTATTTCTGCATCTTTTTTTATAGAGAGAATTGTCAGTGGAATACCGATATGGTTATTCAAGTTTCCTTTTGTTGTGTAGCATTTATAAGTGGTGTTTAACACCTCGTGAACAAGTTCTTTAGTAGTTGTTTTTCCATTGCTACCCGTTATGGCTATAAATGGAATGGTGAATTGTTGTCGGTTATATTTTGCTAATTGCTGAAGCGTACTTAACGCATCGTCTACATAAACAATTTTTTCGTTTGAATAATCCGATGCTTCATCACAAATGCAGTAAGCTGCGCCGGCTTCGAAAGCTTGTTTTGCATATAAATTGCCATTAAAATTTGGCCCTTTTAATGCAAAGAAAATATCTCCTTTTTTTATTTTTCTGGTGTCAGTTTCAATAGAAGGATTCTCAATATATATTTTGTACAATTCTTCAATGCTCATTTTGTAAATTTAGGTATTGATGTAAAGAACTAACAAAAAACCCTTCATTAAATGAAGGGCTTTTTTGCTTTATTTTGTTCTACCTTTTCTGGAATTTTGTTTTCTTGATGGGAAGTTATTGCCGTCCTTAAACCCGGGCCCTTCAGGTGGACCAAGATATGTTTGTGCACATCTAAAACCTACCGTGCTAGCAGACTGGTCTTCCTGCATAAAGCGACGTGTTCCGGGCGATAGCCAATATGCTCTGTCATTCCAACTGCCGCCCTTTATTACTCTGGACTGGTCATTTACCAAAGAACTTACTCCATAGCCGTAATTAACTTGGCTCGCTGTGTCACCATCTAAATAATTTATAACATTATTCTTTTGGTAATTAGCTCTGTTCTTTACATCATCATCAGATATATCTTGTCTTTTTAAATGACCTACACTGTCTCTCTCGTATTCGCCAGAACTGTTTTTAAATAATTTTGTAAACTTGTTACCACGGAAGTAGTTAAAATCCTCTGCGTCTAAAGATGTCATTGCTCTGTATACATCACCAACCCACTCACTAACATTACCACTCATATTATATAAGCCAAATGCATTTGGATAAAAAGATTTGATATTACCAGGTATAGCAGCACGGTCATTTAAACCACCGGCAACACCCATATTATCACCACCACCACGCTTAAAGTTTGCTAAGAATTTACCTTGCCATGCACCACGGCGGTTATCACGTAAACCGTTAGGGTTGTTACTCCATGAGTATATCTGTTGGTTAGAAAATAACTCTTCACCACTTTTCTTTTCGCTTTTACGAGGATTAGGGTTTTGAGCAAGCATTCCATATGCTGCGTACTCCCACTCTGCTTCAGTTGGCAGGCGGTAACCCATATTTAAAATTCCATCGTCCATACGTACAGTTGAACGTGGTTTACCATTTACATCTTTAGGAGCACTTTTAGATTTTGGCTTACCTTTTCCCTGAATCATATCAGGAGCCATTAAGTAAGTTTCGGTATTAAAAGATCCATCAGCACCTGACCCCTTCAATTCTTTTTTTATGGCATCTTTTTTCAAGTATCCTGTTTGCTGTAGCTTCAATTCATTAACTCTGTCAGTTCTCCAGATACAGTAATCATGCGCCTGACGCCAGTTTACTCCTACTACAGGATAATAATTATAAGACGGAAAGCGGAAATAGTATTCTACATAAGGCTCGTTATACGCAAGTTCTTCACGCCAAACCAATGTATCTGGCAGGGCTTTATTTATAACATTGGTATCTCCTGAAAATGTGTTTTCAAGCCAATACAAATATTCACGATAATGAACGTTTGCTACTTCAGTTTCATCTATAAAAAAAGAAGGAACAGTAATACGACGTGGAACATTGTTCCAATCGCCCATGACATCCTCATCTTTTGCTCCCATTACAAAAGAACCTCCCTGCACAAAAACCAAACCTGGTCCTGCTTTTGGATATTTTACTTTTGCAACGTGAAAATTTCCCATGTTTTTATCATCATAATTCCAGCCAGTGGCAGATGATTTACTTTGTTTTTTGCCGAAAAGGCCACCTTTTTTACACGCACTTAGGGATAGTGCCGCAATAACAAGGATAAAAGCATTTTTACCTGAAAGTAGTTTAATCATGTTCATTCGTTTGTCGTAATTGTTTTAACGAAAGGTTTTCTTAATTATTGTATATGAGGTTGTACTAGCTGCGAATATAAAGAACTTAGCCGAATAAGGATCGTTTCTAAATCTTTTTTTAAAGTTAAAAATAATGTGGGTTAGATTTTTTAAGCAAAGGCTAGCAAAAAGATGTTCGACTTACCGGATCACTATGTTATATCCAAAAATAAATGATGCGAAAAACTATATTTACATGTTTAAATAATAGCTAATTTAGGATGACTTTAATAACAGCCTTTTTTCTTCTTTTAGTAGAGGGGTTTAATAATTTTTTATAAAATCGAAAAAAGAAATGGCATCAGTATCCATATTTTTTGGGGTGATTATTTGGAGACCGAAAGCTTTTATTGATAGGAAATTAATTTACAGTAGTCACCATTTTTCGATAAGTTAAAAAAACAAGAAATTTGAAATAGTAAAATCTTTAAGATTCATACTGTAAAGCACTTTAGCTAATATATGGGCTTTTTCAAATTGAAAATGCACGGCCTGTTTAAACACTAAAAAAATGCAGCGCAGGCATTAACAATAAATAAATATTTTTCTTTTTTTGGTTAATATACATAAGAGTTTTAAACTTGCATATCAGTAAGGATTTATTAATTGAAGAATATAGCCTTGTTATTTTAGTTTACAGTTAATTAACACAGTATTAATTGTGCTTTAAACAAGGTCTACAATGTGCAGTTTAAATAGAAATTGTGAAATTGGCACACAGCTTTTAGCAATAAAATCAACTGCATTCCGTTTTTAAAAACTTATACAACCGCAGTTGGATTAAAAAGTGAAGTACACAATTACTTAATTATTACCAGTTTGCGGTATTGTTTTGAATAAAAAAGACATTATCTTTGAATTTCTGGATTATGAATTTTATTATTTTTTTTAACAAGATTTTATAATTTAGTTGTTCGTTTGAATAAAACTATTATTTTTACAACATAATACAACCATTAAACTTAACGCTTATAGAGGTAAGTCTACCTAACCAAGACAAAATCAAAACGCATGAAAAAAGTAACTTTGAAACTAACTGCCTTA
>JBBREY010000023.1:0-30525 GCA_038225275.1 Chitinophagales bacterium
GTACCATTACATCTCTAACAGTTTGTTGTACACTCTTTCTGAACGGAAGCTGGTCAAAATACAAGCGTTTCATTAAACCAATTTGCTCGTCAGGAGATATTTTTAGAGTATTATTCAACCAAAACGAATCTATTGGACCACTGATATTTTTGTTACCGTAAGAAAGTGAATCGATATAATTTCTCATTGTATCTCTACCTATTCTCCTTGCTACTTCCTGGTAATATGGTACAGCGCTTACTTTGAAAGCATCGGTCATAGTAAGGTCTTTGTTCCATTCAGCATTAGATCTTACAACGCCATCCCATTTAATGATCATGTTTTCGTCCAGTATTCTTCCGGTTTCAAGTCCAATAAGTGAGTTTACAACTTTAAATGTAGAAGCGGGTGTGTATCTGGTAGTATCCATCGCCATGTTGTAAACAGTAATAGAGCCATTGCTGTTATCCATCATTGTAAAGCAGCCTTCAACATTTCTATCATCAAAATATTTTTTTAAATCGTTGTCTATTTTAGCTTTTTTTAACGAGCAAGATGTACAGATTAAAAGCCCGGAAAGTATTATGGATATGTTGCGTAGCATGTTTATTATTTATACCTTATTTGTTTTGTTATTTGCTTGCATGTGCATGGCAGTCGCATCTAATGCTTCATAAAATCCCTCGCCAAATTTTCTTACCAGCGGTTCTTTTAAAAATTTGTATACGGGAACTTTTAATTTTTTGCCTAACGAGCATGCCGCTTTGCAATGATCTTCTCTTGGTTCGTAGTTTGCAAAATGGGTAACACCATCTTTGCTCTTCTTTACAATGATGGGAAAAAGGTGACAACTAATAGGCTTTTTCCAGCTAGTTTTTCCATCAAGATATGCTTGTTCAATGCCACATTTTACAATACCGTTTGCATCAAAAATACCATACGCACATACCTTACTTTGTATTGTTGGCGTAACCCATCCAAATTCTTTATCGTGCACATATCTTCCCTGTCGGTTTATTTCATCGATGCTTTCTTTTCTTAAATAGGGCAGTACAGCTTCAAAAACTTCATCAACCTTCATCAACTCTTTCACATCAAGCGGAGCGCCTGCATCTCCATCCACGCAACAAGCGCCTTTACAGCTGTTGAGGTCACATACAAACTGGTCGTTTATAATCTGATCACTCAATAAAACATTGTCAATAGCTATCATCGGTGCAAAAATACGTTTTTATAATTCTCCCATTTATGAATGAAGGAGAATTGATGCAAGACTGAAAATAAACTTGATATTTAAATTAAAGGTGACTTCCAGCGAAATGTACTTATAAGATGATCAATATCTTGCTGTATAAAATCTACTACCGGTTTTACCGAATCTGCATTGGGCGATGAATAGAAATACAATGCACCTCTTATAAAATTTTTAGTTGTGTCAGTCATAAAAAATTGGCGTTGGGTAGCTGCATTTCCACCTAATTTAAATAACAAACCTCCTACATTATTGGCTGTTTTAAAAAGGCTGTCTTTTTTTGAAGTAGCTACATCATCATTTTTGTTGGTAAGGTTAAATGCATCGTTAATCATTTTATCATATGCATTTACGCCTGTGGAATCTTTGTAAAATCCATCAGCCATTTTTATTTTGTACAAAGCTTTGCCACCAATTATTTTGTAGCTCAAAAATATTTTTGCATTTAGTTTCTTAAAATCAATATTGCGCCAATAATCATTTTCGGGGTTTGCGTCAAAGTAAGTGCTGTCCTTTACAATAGCTGCATAAACAGGATATTCAAAACTATAAGGAACACCCGGCTCATTAAATAAAACATATTTTTTTTCGGGTAAATCAATTTTAAAATAGCCCGTTTTTTTTGAAGTATAATTACTGTTACACGCAGCGAATAAAAGCACAGCTACAGAAAATAACAGCGACATTTTTTTAAAGCAAAACATATTGGATTGTGGTATATTTTTTTATAAATCAAATTCTATTAGTTAACGGGTGGTGGCTTTATTGTTACCTTAACCTTATCAATTCTATTCTTATTAATTTCTAAGGGAACAAAAGAAAAATTACCATTTTTAAGTTCTTCGTTTATTTGAGGAAATTCACCTGCAATCTCTAAAACCAATCCTGCTACGGAATCGCTTTCACCTCTAACTGTGTCAAAAACATCTGTATTTAATCCCATCGCTTTGCATGCATCATTTATCATTAATTTACCTTCAAAAATATAAGTAAAATCATCAATTTTTTTATTTGCGCTTTCCTCGTCATCAAACTCATCTTTGATCTCTCCTGTAATTTCTTCCATAATGTCTTCCAGTGTTACTATTCCTGAAGTTCCACCAAACTCATCTACTACAATAGCAAAGTGAATACGCTTTGTTCTAAACTCCTGCAACAAATCTTCAATTAATTTTTGCTCATGCACAAAATATGCAGGCCTTGTAAGATCGTGCCACTCATACTCTTCGGACTCATTGATATGCGGTAATAAATCTTTTGTATGTAACATCCCCGCAATTTCATCTAAATTATTTCTATAAACAGGCAGTCTGGAGTAATGTAAATCTTCTACCGTTTTTATAAGTTCATGCAATTTTGTATTGTATTCAATTCCGCTTACATCAAGCCTTGTACGCATAATCTGCTTTACGGGGGTGTCTCCAAATTTTCTGATACCTTTTAATATCTTTTTTTCTTCTATGGTTGCTTCATTATCGGGCAATAGATCTATTGCATGGTCTAGGTTACCTCCATCTTGGGTATTACTTTTATCGGGAGATAATTTCTTCTCCATTCTATCGCTAAATCTTACAAGTCGCTTGCTTATTTTATAAAAAATACTGTTGAAGATTTCCACAACCAAAGAAGAAGTAGATGCAAACCAAATTTTATTGTGTGTTGCCCAAACTTTAGGCAAAACTTCTACAAAAAGTAAAATCGTAAAAGTTATAAAAATCACTTTAATCAAAAACTCCTGCCATACTGCTAACTGATAAATTAACAACCAATCATGTATCAATATATTTAAAATCAGAATAATGCCGAGGTTTACCAAACTGTTAGTAACAAGCATTGAAGCGAGCAAGGTTTTCGGCTGCTCCAAAAGTGTAACAATACGCCTAAATGATGGTTGCTGGCGGGTTTTAAGTACGTTTATATCTTTTTGGTTAAGAGAGAAAAAAGCAACCTCACTACCCGCAATTAAAAATGAAAGGATAAATAAGAGGATGGCTGTAAAAATAAGAACACCGGTTACAGCGGGCACTATTAATAAGAAATTTAAATGCAAAATGATGTTTGCAGTTACCGAATGATATTCCAAAACAAATTATTTAAATGAACAATACTGCGCAAAAATTAAAACTTAAAAAGGCAAGCGCTCATTGCCTAATTCATCTATTGGTGGAGGCACATCATCATTTATAAATTCCGGATCATCAATACCACCTGGTAAAGTACCATCCGTTCTTTTATCAAGCATTATTAAATTATCCCCCACAATTTCAGTTGCAAATTTTTTATTCCCTTCTTTATCTTCCCAACTCCTTGTTTTTAAACGTCCTTCTACATAAACCAAACTACCCCTGTGCAGGTATTTTTGTGCTAGTTCCGCAAGCCCTCTCCACAATACAATCGTATGCCATTCTGTTTGAGAAATCAACCGACCGCTTCTGTCTTTGTACGCTTCTGTGGTAGCCAAAGAAAATTTAGCTACAGCAATATTGCCTTCTAAAAACTGCATATCGGGGTCTTTTCCCAGGTTACCTATGAGCATTACCCTGTTAACTCCTCTCATAAAATGTTATTTTAATTAATTGGTATGGCAAAACTTGCTCCTGAAACTACTTGAGCAACAATCTGATTTTAAAGATACATTTTATTTGCAAATGAGATTTTATCACCCTAAACTTTTGAGTTCTTCATTTTTTTCTAAAAAACCTGTAATAAATTTTGGGAATGCAAACGTTTTCAACTCGGCTAATTTGATAGCTGTATATCCTTCTTTTTTAAAATTTGCATCAGCTTTCACATAAAAAAACAAACCTTCAATGGTTTGGTGTGTGAGTTGCTGCTTGTAAAAAACAGAAGTTTTTGTAGTGATCTTAACTCCTTTAAATAACGAGATAAATTCGTCCGACTTAAAAAATGCTTCCGATGTTTCTTTTTCGTCTTTTTCAAACAGAATAAATTCCCACAAATTTTGCCAGATGTCTTTCTCAATTCTTTTTCTTATAAATATTTCCCCTTTTCTTTCCACTATGATATAATAAAAATATCTTTTTCTCTTTAGCAGTTTTTTCTCTTTTACCGGCAGTATTTTAGTAAGACCTTTTGCAAAGGCTCCACATTTTTTTTGAAGAGCGCAATCGCTACATAATGGTTGTTGAGGCTTGCAAATAGTAGCACCAAAATCCATTATAGCCTGGTTATAAGTAGCCGGGTCTTTGGTGTCCAGCAGCGACTGGGCAAGTTCGGCAAAATAATTTTTCCCATCACTAGAATCTATTGCTTTTTCGATTGCAAAAAAGCGTGAAATTACCCGGGTTACATTTCCATCTACAACTGCATAAGGCAATTTAAAAGCAAATGATGCAATAGCGGCTGCCGTGTAAGGGCCGATGCCTTTAAGATTTAAAATATCTTCGTATTTATCTGGAAATATTCCATTGTATTCGAACGCTATGATTTTGGCGGTAGCTATTAGGTTTTTGCATCGGCTATAATAGCCTAGCCCTTCCCACATTTTAAAAACCTCATCGTCATCAGCCAGAGCGAGCTTATAAACTGTAGGAAATCGTTTAATAAAACGATTATAGTATGCCGTTCCCTGTTCAACCCTCGTCTGTTGCAACATAATTTCACTCAACCATATTTTGTAAGGGTCATTGATACCCTTCCAAGGCATTTGCCGATTGTTACTTTCGTCATTCCATAACAATAGGCTGTTGGTAAATATTTTTTTATGGGATAGGTTCTTCATTGTTGCTGCAAAACTATCTCTTTCAAAATCTTAATATAATACTATATACATTTTCTTTTATTTAATATATATTTGTATATTACATACCATAATATCTCCACTATGAGAAAAGCTGACTTAATAAACAAAATCTCTGATAAAACAGGGATACCAAAAGTAGATGTGCTCGTTACGTTAGAAACTATGTTTAAAGAAATAAAGGCATCTTTAGCTTCAGGCGAAAACCTTTATGTACGTGGTTTTGGTAGCTTTATAGTTAAAAAAAGAGCTGCTAAGATTGGTAGAAACATAAAGAAAAATATAGCCGTAGCAATTCCTGAGCATTTTATACCGGCATTTAAGCCAGCCAAGGAATTTATGAAGGATATAAAAAACGCGGATATTAAAGTTGAGCCAAAATTTGAGGCAGAAAGCGATGACTAATGTAACTTTGCTGCTCAAAAATTAATATTGAAAAAACAACTCCTCCTCGTTTCATCAGGAATAGTATTGATTCTCGTACTTTTTTTATTCGGACGAACAACAAATAACAAGGCGTTAATTACCTCCAAAAAGGCTGATAGCAGTAATATTAGATCGTTTGATATTTCGCAATTCATTCTGGTGGAAAAGGCAAAACTCTCTCCTCCTCAAGAGATTGTAGTTACTAAACTTGAAAGCAATCTAACCTCAACTACCGATGCAGTCAAAAAAATAGCGGCAAACCAGGCTCTTGCTAATTTTTGGAAAGACACTGCAAAAACATACGAACCTTACGCATTTTATATTTCCGAAGCATCTAAGTTGGATAATTCAGAAAAAAACCTCACCTTTGCAGCCCGAATATTTTTAGACAATCTGAGAGGAGAAAAAGACCAGTCTAAATTAAATTGGGAAACAACATCTGCAATTGATCTGTTTGAAAGAGCTTTAAAACTCAATCCGGAAAACGATAATTTAAAGATTGGGTTGGGTAGTTGTTACATTTACGGCAAAGGCCGAAGTGGGGACCCGCAGGAAACGATGAAGGGAATACAAGAACTTTTATCAGTTGCGAGGAAAGATTCTAACAACATGCAGGCACAGATGATGCTAGGTGTTGGAGGTTTAGTGTCGGGGCAATTTGATAAATCAATTGAAAGATTAAATAAAGTTGTAACCCAACAACCTCAAAATGCTGAAGCAGTTGCCTACTTGGCTGATGCTTACGCAGGAAAAGGAGATAAAGGAAATGCTGTAAAATGGTACAATATCAGCAAGCGACTTATAAACAATCCTCATTATACCGAAGAGGTAGATGCACGGATTAAAACATTAAAATAACGAACTGTAGCAATACAATATATTTATTTAAAAATTATTTATTAAACACAAAAAAGATCAATTATGCCTTGTGGTAAAAAGAGAAAACGTCATAAAATAGCTACACACAAGCGTAAAAAACGTTTAAGAAAAAACCGTCATAAGAAGAAGTAATTTTTCTGTTGATTGGCAGCGGGATGCCCATTCCGTATAAACTATGTGTACACTGAAAAACGGTATTATACCATTTTTCAGTGTAGTTTATATTTTACTTTAGTAATATTCTTTACAACTTATTGAGACTGAACAAACTATTTGTTACAAGCCTGTGGTTGTGATCAACATTATAGAATAAGGTTATGCTGTTTAATAAATGCCTTAAGCGTGTAAGATCTTACAAACTTTTACACTTTGACAAAAGAGCTCATCATTAACACTTCTGAACAGGGAACAGAGATTGCCCTGCTTGAAGATAAAATCCTTGTGGAACTCCACAACCAACTTGCTGATGCAAGTTTTGCAGCGGGTGACATATACTTAGGGAGAGTTAAAAAATTAATCCCTGGTCTTAATGCCGCATTCGTTGACGTTGGCTTTGAAAAAGACGCTTTTCTACATTACACAGACTTAAGCCCGTACGTTCGTTCGCTACTTAAATTTACCGATCTTGCCGTGAATGCGCATGATGAAAATGGTTTTGATTTTGCCAAGTTTAAAGTAGAACCTGAAATTATAAAAACAGGTAAGATTACAGAGGTGATGAATGGCAAACCAAATGTGCTGGTTCAAATACTAAAAGAACCTATCGCACAAAAAGGTCCTCGCCTTACCTGCGAAATTTCTTTACCAGGCAGGTATGTAGTTGTTACTCCTTTTACAAACATTGTAGCAGTTTCTCGTAAAATACATTCTTCAGACGAACGTAAGCGTTTGCAAAAAATTATTGAAGCAATAAAGCCTTTTAACCTTGGCGTTATTGTACGTACCGCTGCCGAAGGTATGCCTGCTGCAGAACTGCACGAAGATCTTCTTGCATTAGAAGCTACCTGGAAAGGCATACAAAAGACATTGAAGGGCGCTGTACCTCCTCAAAAAATATTGAGTGAGCAAGGTAAAACAAACAGCATGCTGAGGGATTTGCTAAACGAAGATTTTAATAAAATCATTGTTAACGACAAAGCAATTTTTACCGATACCAAAAATTACATCCAACGTATTGCTCCTCAAAAAGCAGATATAATTGCCCACTACAATAGCAGCTTACCAATATTTGATCAGTACGGTATAACAAAGCAGGTAAAGGCTGCATTTGGCAGAACAGTAAACTTACCAAGTGGTGCTTATTTAATTATTGAACATACAGAAGCCCTACACGTAATAGACGTGAACAGCGGCTACAAAAGTGTAAGCAACAACCAAGAGCAAAATGCTTTGGAAACCAATTTGGAAGCCGCTGCTGAAATAGCAAGGCAACTTCGTTTGAGAGATCTCGGCGGTATTATTGTGGTAGATTTTATAGACATGAAGTTGCTTGAAAATAAGAAAAGACTTTCAGATGAAATGGAAGGTTTTATGCTGCACGATAGAGCTAAGCATGCAGTATTACCAATATCTAAATTTGGTCTTATGCAGGTTACACGCCAGCGCATGAAGCCAGAAATGAATATAAACACCAGCGAAGTTTGCCCTAGTTGTAATGGAACCGGTAAGATTTCTTCTTCATTAATTTTAGAAGACGAAATAGCTAAAAACCTTAACTACCTCATCTCTCAAAAACACAAAGCACTTACAATACAGGTTCATCCCATTGTTTTTACTTATCTAACTTGCGGTTTCCCAAGTCGGCGCATGAAGTGGAGCTGGAAGTACAAACAAAAGGTGAAGGTTGTTTCCAACTCAAATTACAGCCTTACTGAATTCAGGTTTTTTGATGATGGAGAAGATGAAATAAAACTTTAAAAGAAATTAAGAACAGCCACCGAAAGGTGGCTTTTTTTATGACCGATTATTATCTAAGAATTTATTAGCTTTAAAATAAAACAGCCTTTGCAAAACACCTACACTTTACTTGCTGCTTTAATACAAATATTAAACAACATACAGCCCATCAATAATGAGCTAGAGCGTTCGCTTATTGAGGAATTTAAAGTTGAAGAGATA
The DNA here is from genome assembly GCA_038225275.1 of Chitinophagales bacterium. Taxonomy (GTDB): domain Bacteria; phylum Bacteroidota; class Bacteroidia; order Chitinophagales; family Chitinophagaceae; genus Ferruginibacter. Next base: position 8,415 of record JBBREY010000023.1, read on the forward strand.
GGAAAAGGAAAGGTTATACTGCATGAAAAAGACATCTGCAAAAACCTGTGGTTTCTTTGTGATGGATTATTAAGATCATACCATAACATTGGTGATAAGGAAATTACTTCCCGCATAATGTATACGGGGCATATTGTAATTTCCCCAGGAAGTTTTTTTACACAAACACCTGCCACAGAATCGATTGAAACACTGGCAGACTGCGCTGTGGCAAAATTATCATTCAACGATTTACAGGACATTTACAAACGGTTCCCTGAATTTAATTACCACACAAGGCTAATAACAGAACAATATTTTTATAAGCAAGAGCAACGGCTTTATATGCTTCGCAAACACGATGCAGCGGCCAAGTACAATTTTTTTTTAGAAAATTATGCAGATTATTTAAAAGATATTCCGCAAAAATATATTGCTTCATTTCTCAATATTGCCCCCGAAACGCTCAGCCGTACAAGAAGCAAACTGGGTAAAAAATAGTTTTCCATTTTTAGATTTATTGACAAATGTCAAGAGGAACTAATTAGTTCGTCAATAATTTTATGGAATGAAAAATAAAAGCGCAAATTACTTGATTGGACTGTTGAGTTTGATGCTTTCATCCTGCTTTTCCACAACTCCAAAATACCTCTTCGCTCCCAACAGCACTAATTTAATTGAGATAAAAAATAAAGGAGATTTAAAAGCTGCGTTAAATTATTCTTCAACGCATCATCCCTCAAATGATGGAAACAGTGGCCGTCAAAGATCAAATGGTATTGATGCTCAATCAGCTTTTGCATTTTCTAATAAGTTCGCCATAAAGCTAGATGGATTTTCAAAATGGGAAACGAACAGGTCCGTAAATACTTCGAACAATCCTTACCAATATCTCTTAAAATATAAAAGAACAGGAGAAGAATTTAGCATTGGTTATTATACGTTAAAGGGCGAAAAGAAACAATTTGCTTTAAACATATTTGCGGGGATGGGAGCAGGCAAAACTTCTTTTAATGGTACTTATAGACTCAACTCCACAAACACTTATTTTTACAACGCCCAACATACAAAATTCTTTTTAGTGCCTACAATTCGTTTAAATCTGTCAGATAATTACTCAATTGGTATTGCTTATAAAGTTACTTCGCTGGATTTTCATAACATTAATACTAATGATGTAGAGCTTACAAAAGGATTGTACAAATCATTTGCTGACAAAAATAGTGTGTATGGCGATTTTGTAGTTGAAAATGAATTTGGTTTTGAACAAATAAAAAACTTGAAATTTCATTTACAATTTGGAGTAAGTAAACTATTTACTTCGTTTGATTATGTTAACGAAATAGGAAGTGTCATTATGAACCAGCAATATCAATACAATAACAAATTTGCAAGCATCGGGTTAGTGGCAGACATAAAAACGTTCATCAAGAAAAAATAAAAAGTTATTTATCTGTAACAGATTTTATAAACCTTTCTACAGCATACGTACAAACCTGTCCTGCCGGGCCTTTCAAACTGTAATCGCAGCCATGGGTGGCAAATGGAAGTTGTAAAAAGTAATTGGGCACTTTTAATTCGTTTAATTTTTTCTGCAAATGCAAAGCGTGATTAAACGAAACAAGCGGATCTGTAGTGCCATGAACTATTAATGTTGGAGGTGAAGATGCATCAGCACTTTCAAGCCCTGAACTTTCAATAAATTTATTAGGAACGTCTTTGTAACCGCCGCCAAAATAATTATTGTAAATAAGATCAGTGTTCAAAACAAGTTTGCTAACTTTTATTTTCCCACCCCAAACCATATCTGCAGGACCATAATAACTTACCACCCCTTTTATATTGGCATTATGAAAATCATAAGCGGCATTCAATGCTATTTGTGCACCGGCAGAGCGACCAAGTAAAACAATGTTAGCAGTATCAATATTTAATTCTGTTACGTGTGCCATCAAATAACTTATAACGTCTTTGGTATCTTCAACCGGTGCTGGCGCTTTGTATGCAGGTGCGAGCCTGTAATTTATTGCTGCCACATTAAAACCTTTTAGTGCTAAATAGCTGTTTAATTCAGGCAACTGTTTGCTATCGCCACCCTGCCACGATCCGCCATGTATAACAATTACAACTGGAGCAATTTTATTTGTTGACGATGGATAAAAATCCAGCGACAAATTTTTACCATCTACTTTTTTATATATGAAAGACTTATATAAAATATTTTCATTTGCACTAAACATTTTTGTAAAAGCAAATACTTGCGGCAAACTATCTTCATTCCTAACAGGGAAAATACTTTTCATTGCCAACGGCACTTGCCTGCTTTGTTTATAAGCAGCTATAATTGGTAATGTGTAAATAACAAAAGCAACAATACTTAAAAGCATTACGGGCCATTGGTATTTTGTTGCTTGTGTGCCGAAATAAATTGAACATGCAGCAAGCAACATTGGCACGTATGGAAAGTTGGTGATAGCAACTGTAACAAGCCACAACATATTAGCCGGTGCCGGGAATAAAACCAGCAAAGAAAATATGATCAAAATAATCGCAAAAATTAACTTCAACATTATGTTTAGCTTAAAATGAAAAACCCATCTGCTGTTTTCCAGATGGGCATTATGAAGATATAAAGTGTTTGCTTAAAAGACCAAAACAGTTTTATATCTCCCTTCTTATTTTTATAACACGGAGTTTGTTTAAGAATAATATCACCGGATAAGTAGGATCAAACTCAAACCATTTTTTTGCAAAGTTTACACTGTTTGGGCTTTTGTGGTGATTATTCTGAAACAGTTCACCCATCAACAAAAAATCGAGTGGCAGTGAGTTTTTACTTTTATCGTTGTTATCAAAATTGCTATAGCCGTATTTATGACCGCACCAGTTAACAATTGCTCCATGTATAGGACCCATAAAGAAATGAACAGGAAGTAAAGCAAACATCCACCACGAAGTTGCAAACTGCAAATAAAATAAAAAGTATAACACGCCAAACCCTATTCTAACACCCCACATATTACTTATTTTATCAAGGAATTTCCACTCAGGATAATTGCCTCTAAAAGCTTTATCTGGCTCTACATTATATTTTGCGTAGTTAATATAAATGTCTTTTGTATGCATAGTCATTTCCCACACATCTTTAAAAAAATGTGGCGAATGTGGATCCTTCTCTGTATCGCTGTATGCATGGTGCATGCGATGCATGATGGCATAAGCACGGGGGTTTAAAAATGACGATCCCTGTATCAAAACAGTAAATGCGTAAAAGAAACGTTCCCAAAATTTGTTCATGCTAAACATCTTGTGAGATGCGTAGCGGTGTAGGAAAAAAGTTTGACAAAAAAGAGAAAGAAACCAGTGGAGCAAAAAGAAAATAAGAATTGGCATACGAGCTAAAATGTTTAAATATACTTACGATATATTAAAGATAAAGGTCTGGCAAAACAGCCAAAATAAGATTAAATATGCAGTAATTTTCTTACGAAAAAAGAAGTAAATATATCTGTCTAGTTAAGCACCATGCTTTTCATTTGAAGGCCCGGTCTGCCATTTACTTTGAATGTAACAGGTTGCTCATTGTAGGTAACTGTAATTGTATTTTCTCCCTCATGCAAAGGAATACGCACGTAACTTACAAACGCCGGAAGGCTCTGCCAATTGCGGGTATCAGCTTTTTCTGAAGCAGTATTAAACATGTTTACTACAAAACCGGCTACTTCCCCTGCAACTTCAGCTCGCTGTTCATTTACCTTTTTCTGCTTTTCTTTTCCTACTGATGTTGTGTCTGAACCCTCATTTTTTCTGCTGCTTTTTGCAATGCTTTCTGCAATTGACCTTGAACCTTTTTCCACCAACTTTTTTGTAAGTTGGCGTGCAAGCGCATTGGTTAATTCTATAACAAAACGCTCCTGTAAAACATTAGTTGCAATACTATTTAGATTTTCAACAAGCTGTGGCTGATAAACCAATCCCCCATTGTTTATTGTAATTGCAAGAGGCTGCACGTTTTGCACTCTATAGGTTGGTAATGCTAATCTAAATGCTCTCAATGACGAGAGCTTACTATCTGTGATGCCATAGGCACTAGCATTAAAATTAAAGTTTGATTGCAACCCATTTGCATCTATATAATTAAAACTATTTATGCCATTGGAGCCTGCAGTTAACAATAAGTTCTTCTCTTCTTTTATGGGTGCTTGGCCTTCTTCTAAAAATAGGATAAGTTCGCTCTTTATAGTATTACTTTCTGTGTAGCCCACATTAAACAACTTCTCATACCGTTGTCCTTCACCTGTAAAGCCCATAGCTGCTGCCGTTCTAAGTAGATCAGTTTTTAGTTGCCCAGGCATTTTTACCCCATAGTAATCATTACTGGCTTTTAAATAAACATCGGCAGCATTTCTGTAGGCAATAAAAGCATTGTTTGCATCGCCTGCCATTTCATAAATCATACCCTGTAGGTTTAATGCAAATGCATCTTTACTGTACCTATTGTCTTTGTTAGCAAATTTATTGTTTTGTGCATTTGCAGATAAGTTAATGCGTCGAGCTTCCACTACAGCATCTTCCGTTTGCCCAAGCGCAGCATAGTTAAGTGCTTTGTAATAATGCACCATAAATTGTTCAAAATCTTCCCCACGATATGCCTGTTGCATAGGGTTTAAAAGATTTGCAGCAGCAATATCGCCAAACGATTTACTGTTATTTTCAATCATACCATCTGCACGGTTAAAATAAAGATTGCTCTTTTGCATATCATTTTTTAAGAAATAAAGTTTCCCCATTTCTAAATTATAAAGAAGTGCATTTCTGTTTTTTTTGATGAGCTTGTTTTTCTCTAAGCTGCGCAGTGCCTTATCATAATTATGCTCCTTTATATTCGCATAATAATCATTCATTGATTTATTGTAAGTAGCACAGCTAAAAAGAAAGGGCACTAACAGCCATGCTGTCCATGCCCGTTTTATAGTCTTTTTCATCAGTAATGTTTTAAGAGGAAATAGGGAGGACTGATGATGTAAATTAATTCTTTACATACTTGGCTATTTTTTTATCGCCTATCCAAACAACTTCATTGGTTTGAATATCTGTAAGCTCAAGATTTATTTGATAAGTAACCGTTTTCTTTCTTTTATAAGAATCAACAATTGAATTTATAGAGCCTTGTAAAATATAGTCAGCACCTTTTTCCAAACCAAATTTCTTCAATGTACTTACAGTAGCATTTGTTTGCTGGTCAGCTTTTTCTGAACGCATTTCTTCCCGCTTTTTTCCGCTTTGTACCAAACCAACTTTAGATGTTGTAATGAAAGACTTCTCTAAATCTGCCATAAAAGTTTCTGCTTCAATGTGCTCGTGACTTTTATTGGTAACCATACCAACAATTACAACCGGTTTTTTACCTTTTGCCTGTACGTATTCGCTCAACCATTTATCTGTCATTGATTGGTTTATCATAGCTTCTGCCGTAAGGCGGCTGTCAGTATTGTTCCAAGTACCACTAATATCAGGTGTTTCTGCGGGATCTATTCTTGAAACTTTGTGGCTGCATGATGCTAAAACTAAAAATGCACTAAGTGTAAGTAATGTAAATATAGATTTCATAAAATTAATTTTTAAGTGATTAAAAGAAGGATGTTGTTGGTTGGTTTTTACCACCTCCAGCCATTGTAGTTATTATATTGATTGGGGCGACCATAATAATTTCTGTTGTTATTGTATGGGTCGTAATAACGATTGTTGTAATTATTAAAAAGTCGGTTTTCTCTGCGCTCAGCTCTACGTTCCGCTTTCTTCTCGTCTTTAGCTGTACGCCAATCGTATGCTTTATACGTGTCCTGCACAGTTGTGTTCATTGTTGTAACTGGTGATGTTTGTACGGCTAGGTATTTATCCATACTCACTTTGTAATTTGGATTCTGATCAAGCGCAAGCTCCTGCGCATTTGCAGCAAAACCTGCTGCGATGATGGTGAGAGAAAGTAATAATTTTTTCATGACGTTTAGTTTTAATTGATGAATCAAATATAAAGCCGTTCTAATGCATTAAACGTTATTGAATTCTAAAAGTTACTGCGTTAACAAAACTTTATTTCAGCACAATTCCATATCTAAAAATGGGGCAATATTCTCAAATAAATCTAAACATTTTTAGTGTATACCTATGTTTATTCATAAAAAAAATCCCCTCGTTTTTACGAGAGGATTTAAATAAAAAATTTGTAAATATTAATGTTGGTGATTATGCTGCATAGCGATCAACTCATCGGATGTTACTATTTTTTCAGTAGGCTTAGCTTGCGCTTCTGCCCAACCAAATAATTTTTCTGTTACCAAACGACGATAAGTAGCATCAATCTGCTTTTCATCCTTCATCATACGATCTATGTAGCTTTCCAACCAGCTCATATCTTCACCCATATTCATGTTACCAAAGTAACGGCTTACTTCTTCTTTTAAACTAGCACGCAACTCTTCTTCGCTTACATCTAATTTATTTTCTTTGATAATGATATCGCTTATCAAAGTCCACTTTAATTGATTTTCAAAAGCAGGATATTCAGCTTCAGCTTCTTCTTGTGATCTTTGTTTATCACCACCGGTTTTTAACCAACGGGTAAGAAATTCTTTAGGGAATTCCATTGTCGTTTGCTCTAATAAATTATGGTACAATTGATCGTGCAATTGGTTACGGCTTTGTGCTTCCCAATATTTTTGTATCTCTTCTTTTAAAGCAGTTCTTAATGCCTCTTCTGTTTTTATTTCTTTACCGGGATAAACCTCATTAAAAAACTCCTCGTTCATTTCTCTTTTCTCTACTAAACCAATCGTTTTTATTTCCAGCTTAAAATATTTCTTAGCGGCTTCTGCATCATTTTTTTCAAAGCCCAACTCTTGCAACATCATTTCCAGCTTATCGCCTTCAAATGTGCTCTCTAGTTGAAATACAAAACTATCTCCTACTTTTTTACCCATCAGTTGCTGTTGCATTTTTGGGTTAAAATATTTTACTATAACTGAATTCTCTTTAAATATTCCACCTTCAATTTCAATGCTGTTCTCATCAGATTCTGTAAACAATACATTCACTACATCTTCTTCATTGTCTATCGCCTCTTTTTCCTGCATTTTACCCGCTTTCAATTGCATGCGGTTTATCTCTTCTGTTACCATATCGTCAGTAACAGTAACATTGTGGCGAGTGAATTTCGCCTTAGCAACATCACTTAATGTAAAAGCAGGCTTTAATCCAATTTCAAAAGAAAAATCAAAATCGCCAGGACTGTTCATATCCAATTTCTGCAATTCATTTTCTAGCGGAAGAGGTTGTGCAAAAATATCTGGTCTTTCTTTATCAAGATAGGTGTACAATTCTTTTTCTATTGTACGCAACACTTCATCTTGAAACAAACCAGCACCATACATTTTTTTTATCATTCCTGCAGGTACCATTCCTTTACGAAACCCTGGAATATTCGCCGTTTTACTGTATTCCTTCAGCTTTTTTTCAAACGAAGGCAGGTAATCTTCTTTGCTTAATTTTACGGTAAGCTTGTCATTTAATAAACCAATGTTGCCTCTTTCTACTGTTGCCATTTTTATTGTTTTTTTTGTCCCGCCTTTGGCGGGATAGTAAAAAAAATCCTCCCGATTGTGCGGAAGGAAGTTAATATGTGCGGATAATAGGGGTCGAACCTACATGCCTTGCGGCGCTAGATCCTAAGTCTAGTGCGTCTGCCAATTTCGCCATATCCGCAAATGAGGTGCAAATTTAGGGGAATTATGTATAATGAGCAGGCAAAATTCAAAAAAATATAAAATGCCGTAGTAGACTGAATTTTACAGTAGTTTTCTAAGTTCTTTTGAGGTATAAGTGGATGTAATAATTATTGCTCCATTTATGCCTTTCGCTCCGTAAACTTCCGTGCTTTTTTGAACTTTCAAAACATCAATTTTCTTTATTTTATTAGGGTCTAACTTATTCACCGATGAGAATTTTATACATTTTCCGTCTAATATTATTAAAGGGTGGGGTAGCTTGGATGTAACTATTTTCTCATCAATTCTAATAAAACTATCAGGCTTTCGTGGCGTTTCCATCTTTTCATTCGCCTTCCTTAACTGAGCTTTTACATTAGAAATGCCACAAATTAATAGTAGACTTATTATAAATTTGATGATGCCTGACTTAATCGCTTTTAAACTAATTTTTATCATAAAATAATTTACTTTTTATTCTTAAACTATGTCAAATAGTTTAATCATTATCAGCCTTGTCATACTGTCCCAGTTTTCTGAATAGGGTTCACTATTATGAAGAAAGTTTTTTCCATTTCCCTAAAATACTTAATTATTTTAAGTTCACCGCAGAGAAGAAAGTTAAAGTGATCGCTCAGAAATAGTTCGTTTTCTCAGTGAAACCTCTTTACATTATTAACTCTGGGGAAAACTTCTTTCAGCTAATATGTTACTTCTCTTTTGTAAAAACATACACACCACCGCCCTGCTTTAAAGTCATTTCATTTTTTGTAATATCAAACACCAGTTCAATCCCTGCTTCGGCAAACGTAAATGTATCTTTTGCTCCTGCTGTTAATGGAAATTTTTCTTGGCCGGTTGCTTCTGCAAACAAGTCAGTTCCTTCTTTTGTAAACGTAATTTTTATTGGAATTTGTTTGGTAGAATATACGCCAAGGTATTTGTCAAGATCAGTTGATTTCACTGCATTTGGATCTTCCTTTTTTGTGCCCCAGCTGTTGTCCTTATCATTGGCATCCATATACAAATCACCATCCAATTTTAAGTAGGTAATTTTCTTCTTTGTATTGATATTGATTGTCGTTGCTTGTTGATTCTTTTCCCAAATGGCAGCAGTTTGGTGTTGGGTTTCTTTTGTACCATCAGCATATTCAATCATAACATCTGTAGGCACTGCATAGCCCCCAATATTTTTTACGTTTATTGAATAACCAGTTTTTGTAGCGGTTACATTTTCTACCGCCACGTCCATATAATTACTGGTAAAAAACCAGTTGTTCCAAAACCAGCTCAGGTCCTTGCCCGATACGTTTGAAAAACTATTGAACATATCCCATGGTATTGGGTGCTTACCGTTCCAGCGATCCATAAAACCATGCAGTGATTTTTTAAACAACTCATCGCCCAGCATATCTTTTAATGCCAGATAAGCTAATGCCGGTTTGCCATATTCATTGTCGCCCATTGCTCGGCCACTTAAAACATTTACGGGCGTAATAATAGGAATTTGAGATTCATCCGTTGGGTTTAATGCCCAGCCCGCAACTCTAAATTGTTGAAAGAATTTATTGGCTTTTACTTTCCCCATATCTCCCTGTGCAATCATATTTTCAAAAGCGGTTGTCCAACCCTCATCCATAAAACCATAGCGATGCTCGTTTATGCCCATATAAAAAGGAAAATAACTGTGCCCCACTTCATGCTCGGCAATAAACTGCTGCATCACATCATCGTCTTGCGGACTATCGTTTGCCATCATCGGATATTCCATATCTGCAAAGCCCTGTATAATGGTACTTTTTGGAAAAGGATATGGTACACCTGGAAAATTATTGCTGTACCAATCAAGCGAATGCTGAATATGTTTTACCTGGTTAGCAAATTTACCTGCGCCAAATTTGTACGCTGATTGACAACTTGAACGGCGTCCGGTCTTTTTATCAACTACCACACTTGCTGCATCCCACACATAATGATCGCTGATACAAAAAGCCATATCGCTCACATTGGTTGCTTTCCATTTCCACGTGTTTGTTGGATTTTGGGTCGTGATATTTTTGGCTGCTATATCTGCTTTTGTTACAACATTTATAACATCATCGCTGGTAAAACTTTTGTTGAATTTTTCTAAAAAAGCAGGTTGTAACAACTCAGATGCATTTTGTAAATCACCGGTGCCCCAAACCAAAAAGTTTTTAGGCACAGTTACAGAAACAGTGTAATCATTAAAGTCATTGTAAAACTCCTGTGCATCTGTAAAGTTCATTCTATCCCAACCCTGCACATCATCGAGTACTGCTATGCGTGGGTAAAAATAAGCAAGGAAAAAACTGGTGCTGTCCAGCTTTCCTTCTCTATTACTTTCTTCACTTAGCTCATAGTGCCAGTTAAAACTTAACGAAATACTTTCGCCGGTAGCCAATGGCTTTGCAAGACGAACCTGTTGCATGGTTTGTCCACGAGGATTACCAAAGTTTTGCTCGATGCCATTTTCAACATACTTATCAATAATAATTCCCTTGGTTAAATAATCTGCAGAGGCTGTATTTTGTCTGGCAGTACCTGGGTTATGAATGTTTAGGATTAATTTAAACGTCAACGTTTTTAATGGCGTTGGACTGTTGTTTATGTAGGATATAGTTTCGGTACCTGTAACTGTTTTATTCGGCGGCGCTACTGATACATTAATATCATACTTTCCATGGTTCTGCCAGTATTTACTACCAGGTTTTCCATCTGCACTTCTTGTTTCGTTTGTAAATGCCTTTTTAATATTTTGCGGCATCATTAATTGGGTTTGTGCAAAAGTATTTGCAACAATAAAGAGGCAGCAAAAGCTAATAATTTTATTCATCATATTGTGTTTTATAAAAATAAAATTATGAAGTAATTATGAATGATAAGTTTTGAATGATGAATGGTTTGTTATAAATGTTGACATACGAGTTATGTGTTATGAATGATGAATTAAAAAATGAAATACGAATGCTGCTATTTTTGAATAGGTAAGCGAACGTTTAATAAGACTAGAGGAAAGTAAATGCTGAACAAAGATAAACTGATGAAAGGCTGCCCGATAGCAGTGGAAATACTTTTATGAGGAACGAATAAAAGATTGTAACGTATAGCGGGAACCCAAGCCCATCAGAGCTTTCCTCCACACAGCCCCTAAGTTTCTTTTTTCTTAATCTTTTGCAGTAAATTCGTTACGAATGGATGTGACTACCGAAAATATAGTATCAGCTTACACACTTGGTGAGGAAGATGAAAAGAAATTAATACTGCGTCAATACCGAGCACTGCTTCGGGCACTTAAAACAAAACTGAAGCCCGGCGATAAAATGCTGTTGCGCAATGCTTTTGAAATGGCTGCCGAAGCGCACAAAACAATGCGCCGTAAAAGTGGCGAGCCATATATATTGCATCCGCTTGCTGTTGCCATGATTTGTGTTGAAGAAATTGGCTTGGGTGTGCGCAGTACCATTTGCGCTTTGCTGCACGATACGGTAGAAGATACTGATATTACCCTGCAGGATGTTACCCGCGAATTTGGCTCTGAAATAACGAAGATCGTTGATGGGCTAACAAAGATTTCTTCTGTGATGGACAGCAACTCATCTCAACAGGCAGAGAACTTTAAAAAGATTTTATTGACCCTTACTGATGACCCAAGGGTAATATTGATAAAGCTTGCTGACAGGCTGCATAACATGCGTACAATGGATAGCATGAAGCGGGAGAAGCAGCTAAAAATTTCATCAGAAACTGTTTACGTATATGCACCACTTGCACACCGCATGGGCTTGTACAAAATTAAAACAGAAATGGAAGATCTCTCCATGAAATACATGGAGCCAGATACGTTTAAATTTATTGCCCAGAAACTACAGGATTCAAAAAAAGAACGTACCAAATACATCAACGATTTTATTAAGCCTATAAAAGACAAACTGGATAGTACTGGTTTTGATTTTGAAATTTATGGTCGCCCAAAAAGTATTCACAGCATATGGAGTAAAATAAAAAAGAAAGGCGTTGCATTTGAAGAAGTATACGATTTGTTTGCTATTCGTATTTTAGTAAATGCGCCTACCGCAAAGGAAAAAGAAGAATGTTGGAAAGTGTACAGCATAATTACCGACGCTTACACACCAAGCCCTGAGCGACTTAGAGACTGGCTTAGCAATCCAAAGAGTAATGGTTACGAAGCTTTGCACACAACCGTAATGGGACCGCAAGGAAAATGGGTAGAAGTGCAGATTCGAACCAAACGCATGAACGAAATTGCTGAAAAAGGTTTAGCTGCGCATTGGAAATACAAAGAAGGGACAAGTGAGGAAAGCCGCTTTGACCAGTGGTTTCAACAAATTCGTGAAAGCCTTGCGAGCAGTGACAGTGAATCAATAGATTTTTTACAGGACTTTAAAACATCTTTTCTTACAGAAGAAATTTATGTTTATACGCCAAAAGGAGATGTAAAAATGTTGCCGATTGGTGCAACTGCCCTGGACTTTGCATTTGGTGTGCATACCGCAGTTGGCAGTAAATGTATTGGTGCGAAAGTGAATCACAAACTGGTACCGATAAGTTATAAATTAAAAAGTGGCGACCAGATAGAAATCATAACAAGTGCTAAGCAAAAGCCTAATACAGAATGGTTAAATTTTGTTGTTACGAGCAAGGCAAAAGCTAAAATAAAAGATACTCTAAAAGAAGAAAAACGTGCCATTGCCGAAGATGGAAAATACACATTGCAACGCAAGCTTGAAGCGATCGGTGCAGCTATGAGCGTGGCAAATATGGAAGAGATTTGCCAGTTTTATAAGATTCAAAGCACACTTGATCTGCAGTATGAAATTGCAACTAAAAAAATTGATTTAAGAGAGTTAAAAGAATTCACCGTTCATGGTGATAAACTGGTTGCACCCAAGCCGATAAAAGTAATTGAAGAAAAACCTGCTTACGATCCAGAATACAAAACCCCGAACAAAAAAGATGCGGAACTTATTATTTTTGGTGAGAGCAGCGATAAGATAATGTACACCCTTGCAAATTGCTGCAAACCAATACCAGGCGATGATGTATTTGGTTTTGTAACAACTGGCGAAGGTTTAAAAATACACAGAACCAATTGCCCAAATGCTACTCGGCTCATGGCTAACTATGGGCATAGAGTTGTAAAAACAAAATGGGCAAAAAACAAAGAGATCTCTTTTCTTACAGGTTTAAAAATTATAGGTTTAGATGATGTAGGTGTAATTCATAAAATTACCAACCTTATTAGCGGTGAGCTAAAAGTAAATATTTCGGCAATGACTATAGAAGCAAAAGATGGAATATTTGAGGGCAATGTAAAAGTATTTGTACATGATAAAGATGAACTAGAAAATTTAGTGGAAGCTCTATTAATATTACCAGGTATTGAGAGAGTAGATAGGTACGATATTGATTAGGGAGAGCCTCCCTAAATCCTTCCGGAGGCGAGACTTGGACTCTGAAAGTGGAATGTGAATTTAAAAAATATTAGACGCAAGATATTAGACATAAGATTAAAGACAAGAACCGTTACAAAAATTTGATATAAACATACAACCAACAAATATGAAAAAAATACTACCAATTCTGACAATGCTTTTTTGCGGAAATGCATTTGCACAAAAAGAAACACTTCAAACAAAAGCTATTGCAGCTGGTGCTAAAATAGAGCAGGAAGTTATCAACTGGCGAAGAGATTTTCATGAACATCCTGAGCTTGGCAACAGAGAATTTCGGACATCTGATATTGTAGCAAAACATTTAACCGCTTTAGGCATTGAAGTTAAAACCGGTGTTGCAAAAACAGGTGTTATAGGCATTTTAAAAGGTGGCTTACCAGGACCTGTAATTGCTCTGCGTGCAGATATGGATGCGCTTCCCATAACAGAAAGAGTAGAGATTCCATTTGCTTCCAAAGTAAAAACAACATACAACGGCAACGAAACGGGCGTAATGCACGCATGCGGTCATGATGCTCATACTGCCATGTTAATGGGCGTTGCAGAGGTATTAGCAGGTATGCGAAAAGATTTAAAAGGTACGGTCAAGTTTATTTTTCAACCGGCAGAAGAAGGCTCGCCCGTTGGTGAAGAAGGTGGTGCACAATTATTGGTTAAGGAAGGCGTGATGGAAAATCCTCATGTAGATGTTGTTTTTGGTTTGCATGTAAATTCTGAATTTCCGGCTGGGCAAATTGGTTATCGGCCGGGCGGTTTTATGGCTGCAGTATCTGATATGAAAATTATAGTACATGGTTTGGGTGCGCACGGTGCATCTCCATGGAACAGCATTGATCCTATTGTAACATCAGCACAAATCATAAATAATTTACAAACCATTGTAAGTAGAAATTTAAACTTAACCAACAACGCTGCAATCGTTACCATTGGCGCAATAAATGGCGGCAACCGTTCAAACATTATTCCTGAAAAAGTAGAAATGCTTGGTACTGTTAGAACATTCAGCGATGCAGATGAAAAACTTTTTTATGAAAAAATAAAACTTATCGTTACAAATACGGCAGAATCTAATGGCGCAACTGCAGAAGTTTTGATACCTTTTTCATCAAAATATCCGGTGACCTATAATGATCCTGCATTGGTGCAAAAAATGTTGCCTTCATTGCAAAAAACAGTCGGTCTTAATAACGCTATTTTGGTGTCAGCTAAAACCGGTTCAGAAGATTTTAGTTTTTATGAGCAAAAGGCACCGGGCTTTTTCTTCAACCTTGGTTCTATGCCGCCCAATGCCAAAGCTACAAGCCACCACACAGCTGATTTCTTTTTGGATGAAAGTAGTTTTAAACTTGGCGTAAATGCATTTACTAATTTAGTATTGGATTATATGGATATGAGCAAAGTGAAATAATAAAAAAGATATTTATGGAAGAATTAGTGAACAAAATAATGGCCAATGCAGGTATTACAGCCGAGCAAAGCATAAAAGCATTGGAGTCTGTAAAAGAGTATGTAAAAGAAAAGTTCCCGATGATGGCAGGCGCAGTAGATAAATTATTTGAAGGTGGCGATAAGAAAGAAGACGAAGATTATTTATAGTTTTTATTCTGCAATATAGTTTTGGCAATAGCGTAGAATATCATCAATATCCTTGTCGGCTAAATTTGGGTAAGGTAACATAGGGCTCTGTTTATATTCATCATACAATTTCTTTGCGTAAGCATTTCTTGAAATTACTTCCTGCGAATTTCTTACGAAAGCATACAATAGTTCCTTACTTTCCCATCTGTTTGCAGCACCAAGCAAAGCGGGTCCCACATATTTTTCGTTGGGCTTATGGCAGCTTGCGCAATTTGCTTTAAACAACGTTTCACCATGTAAATTTCCTTCGTCCTGCTTTTTACTTTCCTCCTGCTTTTCCTCTTTTTTTCCTTCGGAAGAATTATTGCATGCTGCAAAAAAGATCAGTCCTATAATGAGTAAATATTTCATAATAATTTATTTATTAAAAACCCCGAATGTAAATTTCGGGGTTTTATTTTATTTTAAAATTTCTCTTCCAATAACCAGTTTCTGTATTTCACTCGTTCCTTCACCAATCGTGCAAAGTTTACTATCCCTATAAAATTTCTCCACCGGAAAGTCTTTTGTATAACCATACCCTCCAAAAATCTGAACCGCATCCGTACTTATCTCAACAGATATTTCACTTGCATAATATTTTGCCATCGCCGCTTCTTTGGTCATCGGCAAATGTTTCATTTTAAGATCGCATGCTTGGTTTATCAGTAATTCAGCACATTCAATTTTGGTAGCCATATCTGCCAGCTTAAAAGATATTGCCTGAAAGTTTGAAATAGGCTGATCAAACTGGTGACGCTCTTTTGAATATTGTAAAGATGCTTCGTAAGCACCTTTTGCAATTCCCAAACCAAGAGCAGCAATAGATATTCTGCCACCGTCTAAAATCTTCATAGATTGTTTAAACCCTTCTCCTACTTCGCCCATTCTCTGCTCGTCAGAAATAATACAATTATCAAAAATCATCTCAGCAGTTTCGCTTGCACGCATGCCTAGTTTATTTTCTTTCTTACCGGCTGTAAAACCTGCTGTTCCTCGGTCAATAATAAAAGCAGTACAATTATTCTTTGTACGAGGTTCACCGGTTCTAGCAATTAATACTGCAACATCGCCACTTTTACCATGGGTTATCCAGCTCTTTGCGCCGTTAATGATCCAGTTATTACCATCTTTTACTGCAGTTGTTTTCATGTTACCTGCATCACTACCTGTATTCGGTTCTGTTAATCCCCATGCACCTATAAATTCAGCAGTAGCTAATTTAGGAAGGTAGTTTTGCTTCTGTTCTTCGTTGCCAAAGGCAAGAATATGACCTGTACACAAAGAGTTGTGCGCTGCTACAGACAAACCAATCGATCCACAAACTTTTGCAATTTCCTGAATGATGGCACTGTATTCATAATATCCTAAACCGGTTCCTCCATATGCTTCAGGCACCAAAACGCCCATCATACCAAGCTTACCAAGTTCTTTAAAAATATGTACGGGAAATTCCTGACTTTCATCCCACTCCATCAAGTGTGGTTTTATATGTTGTAATGCAAAATCTTTAGCTGATTGAGCTACCTGTTCGGTGAGTTCGTTGGTACGGAAATCCATTTCTTTGCAATCGTTTTTTGAAGCCGCAAATTAGCGAATTTAAAGGTGAAAATTGCAGCTGTTGACAACTATTAAATTGTGAGATAAGGAGATATTTTATTATAAGTTTCTTCGTCTATCGTCATTATTTTTTTAAGATCCTGCACAGTTTTAAAATCGCCATGTTGCTTTTTATATTCTGTAATAACTTTTGCCAATTGCCAGCGTATGTACGGGTGAGCTTTCAGTTCTTCCTCTGTGGCTGAATTAATATTTATTTTTGTGATATCATTTCCCGATATTTTAAGCAACGGTTTTATTTTTTGAAACACAGAATCAGGCAGTCCAAAAGTTTCTGCTATCTGTTCTACTTTATAAAAACCACCAAGCCTGTTTCTAAAGTTTATGATGCGCCTAGAGTAACCGCCGCCAATACCTGGCAGCGCATCAAACGCTGCTGAATCACCGGCATTAATATCAACCGGCGCTATAATTTTTTTCTCATATGGTTTCTTCTCATAAGGCGTATAATTGTTTGTGTAAGTAGGTTGTGCAACAGCGGCTATACGAACATAAGGTATTAATCTCTCTTTTTCATCATCCCTCAAACCCCAAACTTTTCTCAAATCATCAGGTTCTCTAAACCGTCCACCCTTAGCGATGTATTTTTGCATGGATGCGATCGTTTTATCTTTTATTCCCAGCTTCTGCCAGCCCGCAGCATCTAACGTGTTGGGGTCAAAATAAAACATCGTTCCGATAAAGGTATTGTTGTAGCTTTTTTTAGAATATGCCTGGTAACCTTCGTCGGCATTGTAATCATTGTATGTATTACTCTTGTTTTCTGCTTGCTTCTCAATTAATGAATCTGTTGCCGATGAAATTGCTGCGTTTGAAACAGGTTCATCTTTAACAATAAGCGGATAAACATATTTTGTACAAATAAAAATGCCAGCAATTACTGCAAGCAGAACGAGAATTCCTGTTCTGTTCTTTTTTGAAAATATTAGAGGGTTCGATGACTCTTTGTTCTGCATTGAATTGCTCAGTTGTAAATTAAATTTACTTGTAATAACTGCAATCCAAAAAATTAATTTAAAATAAGCTGTAGCCCATCGAAAGCAAGGGCGTTACCTGGAGGCAACGTTTCCGTCACTTCTTCATGCAGACCAAGTTGGTGGCTTATATGCGTAAAGTAAGCTTGAGGAATTTGTAATGCTGCTGCAAAATCAATGGCTTGCTGCAACGTAAAGTGAGAAATGTGAGGCTCGTTTCTTAATGCATTTAAAACCAATATTTCACTGCCAAGTATTTTGTCAGCTTCGGCTGTTTCTATCCTGTTTGCATCAGTTATGTAAGTAAAATTGCCAAACCTAAACCCCAGCACAGGCATATTAAGGTGCCAAACTTTTATTGGTGTGACCATTATATCGCCAACTAAAAATGGCTCTTCATTTATCAAATTCAAATTAATATCCGGCACGCCGGGATATTTGTGTTCTGCAAAAATGTAGTAGAATTCATTTTTTAGTGCTTTCTGTGTAAGCTCATTTGCATAAACATCAATGGCTTTTTTATTGAAGTAGTTAAAAGCTTTTATGTCATCTAGCCCGGCAACATGGTCTTTGTGTGGGTGCGTAAATAAAATTGCATCTATATTTTTTACATTTTCTCTAAGCATTTGATACCTAAAATCAGGTGTGGTATCAACCACCAAAGTAGTGGTTTCACTTTGTACCATAATGCTGCTTCGTAACCGCTTGTCTTTTTTGTTGGTAGATGTGCAAACCATACAATTGCATGCTATCATGGGTACACCACTACTTGTGCCTGTGCCAAGAAAAGTAATTTTAAGGGCAGAAGAGTTCATTAATAATTATCAGTTATTTGTCAATGCTAAAGCTTGTAACTCAGTATATAATTTTTGACTTTCGTGGGTAAGTGAATCGAAATGGATATTGAGTTGAGGCAGTAAATCTATCAAGGTATTTATTCTTCCTTCTGTTGGTAAAAACTTATTTAGCACCACCACTTTCTTTTCCTGCAGTATGCAATATCCACTTTGAAAAGATCCTCTTTCATAGCGCATGACGTAACCACTTTCCTGCGCTATTTTCTCTAATTTATCTAAAGTGTTTTGTGTAAATTTCATATTGCTTTTTCCTCTTATCTTTTTGTCGGAGTTATTTTATTAACTGCAACTTGCTTCAATTAAACTGATTTATAAAAAATCGTTTTCAACAAAAGTTGATAACATTTTAGAGGAAACTCACCCCCGCATTAATAACCTCACCGCCGCCCCTTCAAAGGAGAGGAGTCACATACTGATAATTTAAAATTCCTATAAATTTTCAGAGTATAAAAATCCCTCCTCGGGAGGGATTTAGGGAGGCTTCTACTTATTCGTCATCCTTATAACAGGCACTATCATTTCCTCTAAACTTACACCGCCATGCTGAAATGTATTTTTATAATAATTCACAAAATGGTTGTAGTTGTTGGGATAACAAAGAAAAATATCTCCTTTAGCAAATACAAATGTTGAATTTACATTTGGTACAGGCAAGCCTGCTTCTTTTGGATCTCTAAATGCGAGCACATCTTTTTGTTCATAATTTAAATTGCGACCGTGCTTATAGCGAAGATTTGCAGTGGTTTGCTTATCGCCAATAACTTTCGCAGGCGTTTTTACTCTTGTACTTCCATGGTCGGTAGCCACTACCATGTTAAGGGGCTTATCAGCAATTTTCTTTAAGGCCTGGTGTAGCGGACTATGCTCAAACCAGCTCTGCGTAATGCTCCTATAGCTCGTTTCATCGCCCGCCAATTCTTTTAGTACTTCCATTTCTGTTCTTGCATGGCTAAGCATATCAACGAAGTTGTACACAATAACATTTAAATCATTCTGCAACATATTGTGCATATTGTCAACCATCTTCTGCCCATCATGATTATTGGTAATTTTTGTATAGGATACTTTTAAATCTCCCTTGCCGAGTTTTTTTAAATTCGCACGTAAAAAATCTTCTTCAAACATGTTCTTGCCTCCTTCCTCGTCGTCGTTCTTCCACTTGTCAGGAAAAGTTTTTTCAATATCTATTGGTAACATTCCCGCAAAAATGGCATTACGTGCGTACTGTGTTGCAGTAGGTAAAATAGCATAAAAGGTTTCTTCTTCGTGTATTCTAAAACTTTCTGCAAAAATGGGTTGTATGGTTTTCCATTGATCAAACCGGAGATTATCTATTAAAATAAAAAACAACGGCGTTCCTTTCTCTAAATGCGGCAGCACTTTAAATTTTAGTAACGTGTGACTCATTATTGGTGCTTCCACGGCTTTTGGTCCAACCCAACTGCTATAATTTTTACTGATAAATTTAAAAAACTCAGTGTTGGCTTCCTGCTTTTGTGTAGCAAAAACTTCTTGCATTTCGGGGCTATCACTCTTCTTCATTTCCAATTCCCAGTACACTAATTTTTTGTACAGATCCATCCACTCTGTATAGTTAGGATTGTCGTTTAATGCCATAAACAAACTCCTAAATTCCTGTTGATAGGCCGATGTAGTTTTCTCTGCTACCAGTCGTTTATTATCAATTAATTTTTTTAGCGAAAGCCATACTTGGTTTGGGTTTACAGGCTTAATAAGGTAATCACTTATCTGGCTGCCTATAGCTTCATCCATAATATTTTCAGCCTCATTTTTTGTAATTAGTACAACGGGTATTGTGCTGTTTACTTCCTTTATTTGTTGAAGCGTTTGCAACCCTGTTATACCTGGCATACTCTCATCCATCAACACCACATCTACAATGTTATCTTTCACATATTCCACTGCATCAAATCCATTCGTTTTCGTTGCAATTTCATACCCTTTATTTTCTAAAAACATTATTTGAGATTTCAAACTATCAATCTCATCATCTACCCAAAGTATTTTTGCTGTGCTCATATTTATTTTTATTTAAAAATTTGGGGCTTTCAGCTTTGCCATCTAATTAAACTTCAGTTCGCTGCCCGCCTCCAATCTTTTTGCCCAAAGGCATCAAAAAGTATTTACTTCTAAGCAGCGCAACCCTTCAACATTTTTTCTTTTATCAGCTTTTATCAAACCTTAAATTATAACCCCTATTCACAAATATAATTTTTATAAAATACGCATTAACTTTTTGTATAGGATTGTTTTAGTTTTAACATTCAACACGTTTCGGCTTGTGTCTTAATAAAACCTGTCATTACCCAAACATAAACATACCTGTCATGTCTCAACATTTAGGTCAAACTTAATTTGTCGTTTATCATATCTTGCCCGCAAAATAAAAAACATGCAGGCAGTAAAAAGCAATATTATTGAGGAAAGCGATGTTGTCCTACTAATTCATGGCGGCGTGGGGAGAATACAAAAAGAACCGATATCGCACGAAATGGAACAGCAATATGAAGAGGCGCTTACACATGCTTTAATAGAAGGCATGAAAGTTATAACAAATGGCGGTAAAAGCATTGAAGCCGTGGAAGCGAGTATCAGAATATTAGAAGACTGTCCGCTCTTTAATGCAGGCAAGGGTGCAGTGTATGCAAATAACGAAATGATAGAATTGGATGCAGCAATTATAGATGGTAAAACACTTCAAGCAGGGTCGGTAGCCGGGACACGAACAATTAAAAATCCTATTTCAGCGGCACGGAAAGTAATAGACAATTCACCACATGTAATGCTCGTAGGCGCAGGAGCAGATGATTTTGCAAAACTACATTCGCTAGAAATTGTTGACCAAGCATATTTTAAAGTAGAAGAAAGATGGCAGCAAATATTAAAATTAAAAGCCGAAACTGAAAATGATACGGAACCTTTCCTTAAAACTTCTTTTACAAAACTTGGTACCGTAGGCTGTGTAGCAATTGATGATAAAGGGGGTTTGGCAGCAGGCACATCTACTGGCGGCATGCTTAACAAAAAATTTGGAAGAGTTGGTGATACTCCTATCATTGGTGCAGGCACTTATGCTAATAATATTTGTGCAGTCTCGTGCACAGGGCATGGAGAATATTTTATACGCCATGCAGTTGCTCATGATATTTGTGCCATGATAGAATACAAAGCAATATCAGTAGGCGATGCTGCAAAGATAATGATTGAAGGGAAACTAACAAATGCAGGTGGCGTTGGTGGCTTGATTGCTTTGGATTCAAATGCTAATATTGCCATCGATTATAACACAGAAGGAATGTTCTATGGATTTATAAAGAGAGACGGCAGCATCAGCGTGAATGTGTGCAATATGATTATCGAATAGCCGGGTAGCCAGAAGGAACGATCGCTTTCATCAGAAAACAAACGGCCGTATCGGCATCCTTATAACACTCATTTATATTACATTGCTTAAACAATTATATAAGGTTGAATTACGGCACGGTTTTACATCATAAAATACTAAATTAACTTACCATCATGGCATCAATACACCCGAACTTTGAAAAAATTAAAAAAATCTCCCCCTTCTGTTTTATATGCTTGTTTGCTTTCTTAATTAATTCTAGTAATGTTTTTGCGCAGGACGTGCCACTAGATACGATCGGACCAAAACCAACCGGTTTATTAAGTAAACCTTTAACGCCAGATAAAAGCGGATTTGGGCCCGCTTTCGTAGGCATTTCTTATACCTACATCACTCGAAAAAATAAACAGCCTTATAATACCAAGCAGACGGTAGTAGT
>JBBREY010000024.1:0-30419 GCA_038225275.1 Chitinophagales bacterium
ACATGATCCTGACTGCTGCATTTGTTGAGGGTGTTGCCCTTTTCGCAGTAATTGCAGGTTTATTGGCAGTATTGAAAGCCTAATTTGCACACAAAACTTTACTGCATCTAAAGCAAAGGGCGGCGGATGCAGTATTTTTAAAACAAAAATTGTTGATATAAGTGTCGAAATTTTAGTTGACTGAATTTAAGGTTTACTAACTCAATACCAATATCTCAATACTCAATACTAATTACTAAATACTTATTAAAATGGATTTATTATTACCGCATTTAGGTTTAATAGTTTGGACACTTATTGCTTTCTTATTAGTTCTGTTCTTATTATCAAAATTTGCCTGGAAGCCAATTTTAAAAGGCCTTGATGAAAGAGAAACTACCATTGCTGGTTCTATTGCAATGGCAGAAAAAGTGAAACTTGAAATGGTTCAGTTAAAAGGAGAGAACGAAGCCTTGCTTGCATCTGCACGTGAAGAAAGAGCCATCATGATTAAAGAAGCAAAAGTTACTAAAGATAAAATGATAGCGGATGCAAAAGAGGAAGCAAGAGCGCAAGCTGCTAAAATTTTGAACGAAGCAAATGCTGCGATCCAGCAACAGAAAATGGCTGCTATAACTGATATAAAAAACCAAGTTGGTAAATTGGTTGTTGAAGTAAGTGAGAAAGTTTTGAGAAGAGAACTTGCTAATAAAAATGAGCAAGAAACTTATATCAATCAATTAGCTCAGGAATTAAAGTTGAATTAAAATAGAAAAGTTTTGCTTTTAAGCTTTTGATTTTCAACATTAGCAAATCATCACATTATGACAAACCCACGTTTAGCTACCCGATACGCAAAAAGTTTATTAGATTTATCTGTTGAGCAAAATCAGTTAGAGGCAGTTTACGCAGATATGAAAATGCTTAAAGCAATCAACAAATCTAATCCTGATTTTGTTGCTTTGTTGCGTAGTCCTATTATTACATCAGATAAGAAAGATAAAATTTTAGATGCTGTTATTGGTAACAATGTTAGCCAGATTACCATGTTGTTTATTCGTTTGCTTACAGCAAAAAAGAGAGAAAGTAATTTGCCTGAAATTGTAACGGCATTTTTAGAACAGTACAACAAATTAAAAAATATTGAAACTGTAAAAATTACTACTGCGACTCCTATTAGTGAGGAGTTAAAAAACAGTATCATCGCAAAAGTGAAATCTACCAATAGCTCCGCTATTGAAATTGAAACTGCAGTAAACGAGGCTTTAATTGGTGGGTTTAAATTAGAGATTGCGGGTACACTAATTGATGCTACAATTTTGCACGATTTGAACGATATTAAAAAGCAATTTTTAAATAATGAGTATATTCATAATATCAGATAAGGGTATTAAATGAATTTATAAAAGAGCAAGATTTAAAAAGTCTTGCTCTTTTTAGTTTAATAATATTGGTTTTAAAATTCTTCGTTGTACTTCATCGTCGGAGCATTTGGAGGTGCAGGTGGCGGTGGTGGTGGAACTTTTTTAAACTTTGGTGGTTTGGTTGGGGCTGGTGGAGGAGGAGGAGGAGGTGGTGTGGGCGGTGCTGCTAGTTCAGGCTTTTGTGCAGGTGGTGGCGGTGGTGGTGGTGCTGCTAATTCAGGTTTTGGTGGTAAAGGAGGTGGTGGAGGTGGCGGAGGAAGTTCATTCGAACTTTTTTTAATTACCTGCGGGTGATTTTTTACGTTTTCTTTTTGCTGTGCGTAGGTTGATTGGAGCATGCCCAATGCAAAACAACCCAAAATTATTTTTTTCATATTAGCTTTTTAGGTAAGATGCATGGAAAGAAAAAAATCCATAAAATGTCAAATGATATAAAAAATACAATTGTCACTTACTAGTTTATTAAAAATTTGAGCTCGCCAATAAAGGGGATTAAACTTTTGAGAAAACTAGGAGTCTTATTAATAATATTAAAATTTGCAATACTTTTAAACTTATATGGCGCTACAACAAGATGATATTGAATTGCTAATGCAGTTTAAAAATGAGGCTACCAAGGAGCGAGCCTTTACTGCTATTTTAAAAAAATATCAGGAAAAGTTGTATTGGCATATTAGGAGAATGGTTGTGGAGCATGAAGATGCGAATGACGTATTGCAAAATATGTTTGTAAAAGCTTGGAAAGGATTAGAAAATTTTAGAGAAGATAGCCAGCTTTATACTTGGCTGTATAGAATTGCTACAAATGAAAGCCTCACATTTTTAGAGCAGCAAAAAAAACGTAGTACGGTATCAATGAGTGATGAGGAAAGTGGCTTAAGCAATAGAGTAAAAGCTGATACCAATTTTGACGGAAATAAGCTGGAGTGGAAATTGCAACTTGCAGTACAAAATCTACCCGAAAAGCAAAAGGCGGTTTTTAACCTTAGGTATTTTGACGAAATGCCGTATGCAGAGATGAGTACGGTGTTGGAAACGAGTGAGGGGGCACTAAAAGCAAGTTACCACCATGCTGTAAAAAAAATAGAGGAATATATTCTAAATAATTAAACGAACGGGCAATACTAGGGTCAAAGAAATGATGAATAACAGAGAAGATATATTAGTGGAAATGAAAAACATTAGTGCTACTGTGGCTGCTATACCTGTTGTGAATGTTTTTACGGTAGATGAAGCATATTTTTCAACATTGCCATTTATAATAATAGCACAAATAAATGTGGGAGATTCTCTTAAATCAGCAAGAAACTTGGCTGTGCCCGATGGATATTTTGATAGTTTAGCGGGTAATATTTTGGGTAAAATACATGCACTTGAGAATGATGTGACCGCTGAGTTAAACGAAATTTCTCCTTTGCTGGCAGGGATAGATAATAAAGAAACTTACACCGTTCCGCAGCGTTATTTTGATGAACTAAGTTTTGTTGGAAGACAACAGGAGTCTGCAAAAGTAATTTCTATCAGCAAACCAAGATCAATTTTTAAATATGCCGCAGCAGCTGTTATTACAGGGTTGTTGGGATTAAGTATTGTAAATATCGTAGACAAGAATAATAATGCAGTTGATCCTTTAACAACAACTGCCCAAACAATTACAGCATCTGCACCGACCAATCCACTTGCTTTGAATGGAAGTTTTGATGAGGCATTGAAAAATATATCTGATAATGAAATTGAGCAATATTTACAAAAAGGCGGACAGGATGTAAACGCAGCACTTGTTGCAGCTTCTACCGACGATGTAGATAAATTGCCCGAAGCAACGGATTATTTATTGGATGAAAATGTATTGGAAAATTATTTAAAAGAGAACAATTTAAACAACTAAGAAGATGAAAAAATTTATACTATATATCTCTCTCGTACTCGCGGTTTTTAGTGCATCGGCACAGGGAGGTTCAGAAGACGGACAGCTTAACCCTAAAAGAGAAGAAAAAATTAAAGCACTTTACGTGGCTTATATTTCTCAGCAGTTATCGCTTACGCCTGCTGAAGCAGAAAAGTTTTGGCCCGCTCATGCCCAATACGAGGCAGATTTGCGTGAGATAAACAAGGGCAGCTTAAATGAGTTGGATAGGCAGCAGGCTGTATTAAACGTTAAGAAAAAATACCAAGGAAATTTTAATAAAATACTTGGTAATGAGCGCAGCAATAATTTTTACAGGCAAGATGCTGAATTTAGAAAAAAGCTTGTCGATCGCTTAAAACAAATGAGGCAGCAAAGAGGTAACGGTAACAATATTAATAACAACAGATTGCCAAGACCCGGGAGAGTTAGACCTCAATAGACGAGACTCGGATTTGCTTACCTCTGTATATATGGTGTTTTAATATCGTGGTAAAATAAAAGTGTCCAATGGTCTTTTTCTGCTTGCTCCCACCACTGCTGTCTGAGTTGCATGCTTTTCTTTCCATCAAAATCATATTTCGCAATAAACCGGCTTTTCATTTGTTGAAGTTGTGGTGCAACGTCACCGCCAAAAAATACTTTTTCGCCATCTTCCTCCATTAAAAATGTTTGGTGAAAAGGGCAGTGAGCGCCTGTAACCTCGTAAGAAATATATGCATCAATTCTACCGGTGTCTCCTGTAAAAACAACATTCCCCGTATTGCTTAAAAGTTCAAATTCTTTTGGGGTGTAGGAAGGACTTCCTTTTTCCATAGCAAAATCAAACTCATTTTTATTTACATAATAGGTCGCCTGTGGAAAACTTAAAAATTGTTGATCAAGTACTTTATCTTCCTTACTAATTCCTCCCGAATGATCTTTGTGTAAATGGGAAAGTAAAACTTTGGTTACATCCATCGGGTCGATGCCGTTGTTTATTAAGTTTTGATGAATTTGCAAAACACCATCTGCATTGCTAAAACCAAGTCCGGTATCAATTAGTAAAATATCTTTTTTAGTAATGATGCAAAATGGTTGAACTTCTACTAACAAACTTCCTACTGCACGTTCCTGCAAATCATCTTTTTCTTTGTTAAATGGAACGAACACTTTTGTTTTATCTATCGTAAAAGCGCCTTCGCTGAGTGGAATTATTTTCATTAATTAAATATTAGGTGTTAGATACAACATAAAAGACACAAGATAAAAGAGGAAAGACAAAGATAAAGATGCACCAATTGTAAAGTTTTACTTCAATAACTTTCAGACGCTAAAAGTCCTCCCTGCGGGAGGATTTAGGTGGGCTCCTATCTCAAAACCATTTGCCTATCAGCATCAAGCTTAATCAAAATAAAAATTAAGATAGTAAATGTAATTAATGAGGAACCGCCATAGCTCATCAGTGGCAGCGTAATACCTATAACCGGTGCAAGCCCAATAGTAACACACACGTTTACTGCCACATGAAAAAATATTATTCCCGCAACACAGTAAGCGTACACCCTGCTAAAGGTACTTCGCTGTCGTTCTGCAATAAATACAATACGCAATAACAAACCTAAATACAATAACATTAAAAGGGTTGTGCCTAAAAAACCAAAATTTTCTCCTACGGATGTGAAAATAAAATCTGTATGTTGCTCGGGTACAAAATCACCTTGTGTTTGGGTACCTTTTAAAAAACCCTTACCTGCAAAGCCACCTGAACCAATCGCAATTTTTGATTGCTTTACATTGTAATTCTGTTGATTGGTTTTTCGTTGTTTTAATTTTTCTTCTTCAGGGCTTAAACTACCGGTTTTGTTATTTGTAAATGGATTGTCCACACCGACCATGCTAAAAATTCTATCGGCCTGGTATTTTTTAAATACATTATTAAATACAAATGGCACTGCAAGGCCAACAAAAGCAGCACAGAAAAGCCACGCTCCAATTATAACGACTAGTAAATTTTTATTTCTTTTTATTTGCTTTCGGTATATCCATATTATCACTGCTGCTAAACAGGTAAATACAATTAACAATGTTTGGGTATGAAATAATAAAGACACAACCAATAAAACTGCCATTAAAATACCCGAAATTAAATATACAGGAGGCAATCCTTCCCGATACATAGGTATTAAAAAAGAAAAATAAACCAATGCAAGGCCCGTTTCACCTTGTAAAATGGACAGCGCAGCCGGCGCAAAAGAGATAGCCGCTGCAATTAATTGAGATTTTGGTTTGCTGAAATCAGTTTCCTGCAGTGAAAGAAATTTTGCAAGTGCAAGTGCAGTAAAAATTTTACATAGCTCAACAGGTTGAAGGTTCATAAAACCTAGTGGTATCCAACTTTTAGAACCTTTTATTTCTTTGCCAATTACAAATGTGGCAAGTATTAGCACAATGCCAATAAGGTATGAAAGATTAGATACTGTGGTAAAAAATTTACTGTCCGTTAGTAAAATAAATGTGCCGATAACACAACAGGCTATAAAAAAGAAAAACTGTTTGCTGTAATTTTTTTTAAATCCGATAAATGTCTGTACAAAATTATCAGTGCTTTTATATTCAACAGAAATAATGCACACCAGGCCAATAAAAATAAGGATGGCATATAACGCAATCATTACTTTATCACTTCCTTTCGTCACTGAAATATTGTTCTGGTACATTTAATTGTCAAGTTTTGTAACTGAATCCTGCGCCACCTGTTTTTGTTTGCCGGGTAGAATGGCTTCAGGTTTTATGGGATCCTCTTTTTTGTTGTCTTTATTTTCTTTGTCTTTTTTATCTTTTATCAACTTCGTTAATCCTACTTCATCTTCCCCATCATCTATACCTGTTGTATCTTTTATTATTTTAATAAAGCCTTTTGCTATTAGGTAAGCTGAATCTTTTGAATGGCGAAGTGAGTCTTGCTTTCTAACCTCAACAAAAATCCGTTTTGGTATAAGACTTAATTTAGAAAGGCTTTCAATTTTTGCCAGTCTTTCTTTGTCCGTAATAGAATCTTTTAAATATTTTTCTATCATTAACCCTGCAATAGGCGCAGCATAAGTACCGCCAAAACGACCACTGTTTTCCACCACACACATAATGGCGATTTTTGGGTTTTCTCTAGGTGCAAATGCACAAAAGAATGAATGGTTTTCTTGTTTTACCCCTCTGTAATAATTTTCCACAGTACCTGTTTTACCACAGATTGTTATGCCTTTTACTTTTGCGTTACCACCTGTTCCTTTTTCTAATACGCCCTGCATACCATCGTGCACCACATTAAAAATACTATCGGGAATATCTATTGGGTCATGGTGTTTTCTGTATTGTTCAAGTATTTCATATTTGTCGCCACCTTCAATTGAATCTACCACGTGAGGCGTTATGTACCATCCTTTGTTGGCTATGTATGCCATTTCATTTGCCACTTGTATAGGTGTTACATCAACTTCACCCTGGCCAATGCTTACAGATCTAAAACTGCAGTAATTCCAATGCCCCTGTCCAAAAACCTTGTCGTAATCTTTAGGTCTTGGTATATTTCCTTTTTTTTCAGAAGGTACATCAACACCTAATTTATGCCCAAGTCCAAATGCGTACATATATCTATCCCAACTTGCAAGGCTGCTATCAACATTTGGAAATTTAGGATTGTTTATAACCCTTTGCATAACGGTAGCAAAGTAAGTATTATCAGAAACGGTAATAGCACTTTGTAAATTAAAGGTTCCAAAATCTAAGCATCTCATGGGTTTGCCCGAGCCACATCCATAAAATGCACCGTTGCAAGAAACTGTCCATTTTGTATCAATTACACCTTCGTGCAAGCCAATCAATGCTTGTAAAGTTTTAAAAGTTGAACCCGGTGAGTACGATGCACTTACTGTTCTGTTGAGTAATGGAAGTGCGGGATTTAAAAACAATTCAGAAAAATGTTTTCTTCTTTCGCTGCCGGTTAAATATTTTGGTTGATATGTTGGTGCGCTCACCATAGCAAGTATACCACCTGTTTTTGGATCAATTGCTACAATAGCCCCAAGTTTGTTCTGCATTAATTTTTCTCCGAGTTCCTGTAGTTCAATATCGAGTGAAGTATGTAAATTATTACCTGCAATAGGTACGGTATCATACTTACCATTTTCGAGTTTCTCTGTCAACCTGTTTTTATTATCCCTTTTCCAATATTCAATTCCTCTTTCGCCCATCAATACTTTCTCATAACTCCTTTCAATGCCGGTCATACCCGCATAATCGCCAGATACATATCCTTCACTTGTATGTTTCTTTAAAAAATTGGTATCTACTTCAGCAGTGTAGCCGAGCACATTTGCAGCTGCATCAAATGGATAACTTCTTACAGAGCGCTCCTGTAAATAAAAACCGGGTGTAAACAAGTACATGCTTTCGTTTAGCATGGCTTGTTTGTCATCGCTTAACAAAGCTTCAAAAACGGAGGTTCTTGTTCGCCCGTTTTTAATAATAACTTCAACAACTTTTTTATTAAACTGAACTGTATCTATGCCTAAAATTTTGCAAAGTGCAAAAGTATCAACGCCTTTTAATTTGTTTGGAGTTACCATTAAATCGTAAATAATGGTGTTTTGTAAAATTGCTTTTTTATGTCTGTCGTACACAATTCCGCGGTCAGGATAAATGACTTTTCTAAAAGTTCCCTGCGCATCGGCCTGCAGTCTGAGATCTGATGAAAAGAGCTGAAGGTGTGCAAGTTGAGCAATAATTATAACAAACATCAACACAATTGCAAAGACAACAACATTTTTTCTTGACTGGTTAAAGGCGGACATTTAGTGAATTGTGTATGGTGAGTTGTGAAAGTTGAGTAAGAGATTTTATGCAAGATAATTTTTATTTTGGGGCTCTCAGCAGATAAGCAGCAATAAACTTTTGTCCGCTGCCCGCCTGCAATCTTTTTTATTTTCAAAGGCTAAATAAAAAAGGATTTTCGGCTAAGCAGCGCAGCCTTTCAACTTTTATTTCTTTCATCAGCAAATACTTTTCAGTTTCAATTTTTGGGTTTATTGTAATTGTATACCACAAATATTTTCATTTTTTCTTACGCTGACATATGTTAGCCCGTGCTTTTTTTTCAACAGCCAATAATGGTAGTAAACACTTGGACAATTTAATATTTGTAGAAAATCCTTCTATGCAATCTTCTTCGTTTCTTCCCCTCAGGGGAGGTTAGGAGGGGCTTCTTCTACGTTGTATTCGTCCTAAACTTCTGCTTCCTTACAAAAATTAATTCTGTTATTATAATTAAGAGTAAACTAATAACTGTAGATAAAATTGTTTTTACTAAAAAATACCAGATGTTTCCAAACTGCCATGCCTCTAATAAAAATAACCACGCATTGTGAAATAAACTAAGAATACCCATGAAGATCATGTACGGTAAAAGCCCGCCCATACTTTTTATAGAAGGTTCTTCAAAATTAGCATCTGCACCTTCCTGCGGTATAAAAATGTTTACTAAAAAAGGTCTTATATATGCTATCATTACACAGGCTGCTGCATGAAAACCTGGGTTGTGCCAAAAGCTATCTAAAATAAAACCATAAATAAATGCTATTACCATTAGCCAGGTGCGTTGCATTTTAAACGGTAGCCAAAGCACAAATAGAAAATATAAATAAGGTGTTACCATTTGGTGCAGGTGTATTTTATCTAATACAAAAACCTGCACAAACAAAAACAATATAGCCCTCAATATATTTTTTACAAGAATGCTCATTTAATTTACGGAAGCTTTTGCTTTATCTAAAATATTTTTTACCGGGTTGGCATCAGCACTTTCTATAGCGTAAACGTATTCTATATTATAAAAATTAGCTGCTGATTTTATTGTTATTCTGTAGTTGTTGTTGCTTGTTTCAGGTTTAACATCGGTTACCCTTCCAATCATAATACCTTTTGGAAAAATCGCACTAAAGCCGCTGGTAATAACCGTATCGCCAATGGCAATTTTTGCACTTTTAGGTATGTTGTTAAGAGAAAGTATATTTGGTTTTTTTCCATCCCAACTCAATGTTCCCGTTTCGCCACCTTTTAAAAGTTTGCCGCTCAATTTGCTGTCTTTGTGTAACAAACTCATTACAGCTGCATAATCACCATTTACTTCTGTTATAACACCAACCACATCATTGTTTATACCTACAATGCCCATTCCTTTTTTAAAGCTGTGCACATTGCTGCCGTTGATAACAATAAAATTGCTTTGTGCTGCAATACTGTTTGCAACAACCTTTGCATTAAGGTAATTAAATTTTCTGTAGCGGTTTATTGAGTCAATTCTCATGGTATCTATAAATACTTTATCTACAGAATCCGATATGTTGAAATTGCTCCGAAGTTTGTTGTACAAAACTTCGTTGGCTTTAACGAGAGAGTCGTTGGTTCTTTTAAGTTGAAAATAATATTCTACTTTATTGTATTGCTTATTTATGCGCCCGGTAAACTTGTTGGCTGTGTTACCAAAAGCTGCTTCATGGTATTTACTGTAACTAACAATAAAGTAAATACATATAACCTGTAAAATCAGGAATATTAAGAGATTGGCATAGCGCCTTAAAAAAAGAAAGATATTACGCACTAGTAAAATTATTATTTGGGATTGGAAGGCGTGATCCTAATCTCTCATTTTTATAAACTAAGGAATTAACGCATAACAAAGGGATACCTGTCATAATTTTTTAATGCAATACCTGTTCCTCTAACAACACTTTTAAGTGGATCATCGGCCACATGTACAGGTAATTTTATTTTTGCTGCGATTCTTTTATCCAGACCTCTCAGCAAAGCACCGCCGCCTGTTAAATAAAGACCGCGTCTGTAAATATCTGCAGACAATTCTGGCGGGGTAGTTTCCAGCGCTTTTAAAATAGCTTCTTCAATTTTAAATACACTTTTATCTAAAGCGTCAGCGACTTCCTGGTAACTTACCATCACTTGTTTTGGAATACCGGTAACAAGATCACGACCATTAACAGGAATATCATCCGGCGGATTGTCTAAATCTTTCATAGCTGCGCCAACCTGAATTTTAATTTGTTCCGCAGTTCGTTCGCCAATTAAAAGACTGTGGTATCTGCGCAAAGCTTCCATAATATCGGCGGTAAATTCATCGCCAGCTACACGTATACTTTGGTCGCAAACAATACCCGCCAAAGCAATAACGGTGATGCCTGTAGTTCCGCCGCCAATATCAATAATCATATTACCTACAGGTTCTTCCACATCTATACCTATACCCAAAGCAGCTGCCATTGGCTCGTGTATTAAATAAACTTCTTTAGCTCCTGCCTGTTCAGCACTGTCTCTAACCGCACGTTTTTCAACTTCTGTAATGCTGCTTGGTATGCAAATCATCATGCGCCAACTTGGTGCAATCCATGGTTTTTTTGGATAAACCATTTTAATAAGTTCTCTTATCATTAACTCAGCAGCGTTAAAATCTGCAATTACACCATCTCTTAATGGTCTAACAGTTCTAATGCTTTCGTGGGTTTTTTCGTGCATCATCAATGCCTTTTTACCCACTGCCAATAATAATTTAGGATTATTTCTATCGAGTGCAACAATTGATGGTTCGTTAACGACCACCTCATCGTTGTGTATTATTAAGGTATTTGCAGTTCCGAGATCAATCGCAATTTCTTGCGTAAAAAAATTAAAAAGGCCCATTTTTTTTGTGCTAAGTAGTTAAAGGAATCCTGACAAAGTTGATGTAAATAATTGACTTTACAACAATCAAAATCGTTTTTTACAAAAAAAAATTCACTGCTAAAAAAATCGTGAATCCTTTGCCTACAAAGGTTCTACTAATATGTTTAGTTTTGTGTTAAAAGAAACAAAAAGGATTTAAATATTGATGTATGAATGTGTTTTTTATTACCCGTTTTTCTTGTAGTAATAGTTCTCATTTATTAAAATATTAAAGAAATTCAAATCCAATATCATCCCTGTATTTCATGTCTGTAAAATTAATTTGCTGTAATAGATAATCAGAATGTTCTGCTGCTTCTTTTATGTTTTCTCCAAAGGAAACAGCTACAAGAACACGTCCGCCGTTGGTAACAATGTGTTCGTCTTTTTGTAAAGTACCTGCGTGAAAAAGAAAACTATCAGGTAAATGATAAGAATTTAATCCATTGATAATAATATTTTTCTTAAACTCTCCCGGATATCCTCCACTTACAGCTACTATTCCTACAGCTGAACGAGCATCCGTTTCTATTGAATGATTTTTTAAGGTTGCGTTAGAAGTGGCTAATAGTAATTCGACCATATCATTTTTTAACCTTGGCAAAACGACTTCCGTTTCAGGATCACCCATGCGGCAATTGTATTCAATTACCATAGGCTCGTTTTTATTTATCATTAATCCAATAAAAACAAAACCTTTATAATCCAGCTTGTCTTTTTGAAGTCCATTGATTGTTGGCACAACAATTTTATCTATTATTTTTTGTTTTAATTCATCGCTTAAAATAGGTACAGGACTTACTGCACCCATTCCGCCGGTGTTTAATCCTGTATCGCCTTTTCCAATTTTTTTGTAATCTTTTGCTTCGGGCAATATCAAATAATCAACACCATCTGTCAACACAAAAACACTTAATTCTATGCCTTCTAAAAAATCTTCCACGACAACTTTTTTTCCGGCCTCACCAAATTTAGAACGCAACAACATTAATTCAAATTCTGCTCGGGCTTCTAAAACCGTATCACAAATTAGTACACCCTTTCCCGCCGCCAAGCCATCAGCTTTTAAAACAACAGGGTATTGGTGTTTATTTAAATATTCAATACCTGCATTAAAATCATTTAGCGTAAACTCTCTGTATGCTGCTGTTGGAATATTATGCCTCGTCATGAAATCTTTAGCAAATGCCTTGCTACCTTCCAGTTGCGCAGCCTGCATAGATGGTCCAATTATATGTATATGTTTGGTGAGTTCATTTTGATGAAAATAATCTGTAATTCCTTTTACCAGAGGTTCTTCAGGCCCAACTAATATTAAATCTATTTTATTTTCAATTGAAGTTGCCGCAAGGTTTGCAAAATCTGCAATGGCTACGGGGAGGTTGGTTCCAAACAAAGCAGTGCCAGTATTACCGGGTGCTATAAATAAATTGTCGCACAAAGGGCTTTGTTTAATTTTCCACGCAAAAGTGTGCTCACGCCCACCTGAACCGATGATTAGGATGTTCATTTTGATTTTTTTGAGGATTAAAGGTATCCTAAAGATATTTCGAGAAATTTAAAATATATCAATTTATATTTTCTTCATTATTATTTTACATCGCCCATTAATTTTTTTACTAATGGTGATATTATCAATAAAAGTATTCCTGCTATTAGGGCGTAAATTGCAAGCTGTTTATAGCCATCTGTGTATGTAATTAATTTTTGTATCGGTGTATCATTTTCATGAGCTGACGATAAACCTGCACCGAGAAGGCCTGCAACATATTGCCCATAAGCACTTGCCAAAAACCACATGCCCATCATTACACCCTGTAATTTAACGGGTGATAACTTTGTCATAATAGAAAGACCAATGGGCGATAAACACAATTCACCAAAAGTTATAACTAAATAGGCAACGGTAAATACGTCAAGCGATGCAATACCAGATGCACTTGCAAAAAAACGGGTTGCGTAAAAAATATAAAATGCGCCTGCTAAGAATAGAAAGCCCAATCCAAACTTTACTACAGTATTTGGTTCAACTTTTTTCTTTGCCATTGCTATCCACACGAGGCCAAAAACTGGCGCAAACATTATTACAAATAATGAGTTTGCAGCATTGTTCACGCCATTGGGATCAAGCTTTATAGAGCCTAAGATTGTATCTTCTAAATTACTTGCAGCAAACAGACTTAAGGAACCACCACTTTGCTCAAAAAATGCCCAAAACAAAATGGAGAATACAATAAAAACCAACGCTGCCCATAACTTTTTCCTTGCTTCCTTATCATATTTTGACATTTCGTAGAAAATATAAATGAGCGTTATAGGGCCTATTGTATACATAAAATAGTCTGTGTATTCCGTTATAGCGACCATCTTCATTATTACAGGTATAAACAAAAGTGACCCTATAAAAACAGCATAAGTTTGCCATGTTTTGTTATTACTAGTAACATTGGTGCTTTTTGCATTTTCTAAATGGTTTTCTCCGCCTGGAGGCAAGCCTATAGGACCTAATGTTTTTTGTGTAAAAAGAAAAGTTACAAGACTAATGATCATTACTATGCCCGCAAGGCCAAACGCAAGGTTCCATGAATAATTTTTGCCAATTGCAATACATGCATATCCACCTAGTAAAGCACCGATGTTAATACCCGCATAAAACAATGAAAACCCTGCGTCTCTTCTTTCATCATCTGTTTTGTATAGAGCGCCAACCATAGTGGAAATGTTTGGCTTAAAAAACCCTGTGCCGATAATGGTGAAACTAATCCCTAAAAAGAAAAATTCTTTTGGATCTATGGCTAGGATAGCACTGCCAACAATCATTAAAATACCACCCCAAAACAAAGATTTTCTAAACCCTAAAATTTTATCAGCAAACAGCCCACCAATAAAAGTGAAGGCATACACAAAAGCCTGCGTTGCTCCATATTGAAGATTTGCCTGTTCATCTTTCATCATCAACTGCGTTACCATAAAGTAGGTGAGCATACCACGCATTCCATAAAAACAAAAGCGCTCCCACATTTCAGAAAAAAATAAGTACCAAAGTTGTTTGGGATATTTTCCTTTAAAATCTTGAATTTGTTCTATTGTTAAATCCTCTGTCATTATACACTATGTTGAATATTAAATATAAAATACTTTTTTATAAAGGGGGTGTAAATTTTATAATGCAACCTTAGTATTTTATTCATCTCCGATAATTAAATATTAACACTCATTACTGATTTAGTCATTAGTAAAAAGAATTACTTATTTTGGATGTTGAATTATTCAGTTAAAGCTAAAAAAGCAAATATGATAGAAGAAGCAATAAAAAAAGGACATCCCAAAGGATTATATGTTTTGTTTGCTACAGAAATGTGGGAGCGTTTGAATTACTATGGAATGAGAGCAATTTTAGTGCTTTTTATGACAAAGGCCTTGCTGTTTGATAAAGCGTTAGCATCAAATTTATATGGTAGTTATACAAGTTTGGTTTACTTAACCCCACTAATAGGTGGCTTTATGGCTGATAAATATTGGGGTAATAAGAGATCAATAATCACAGGTGGAATATTGATGGCTATGGGAGAATTTATTTTATTTTTCTGTGGTAGTTTATATGTTTCTTCTCCGGGCGTTTCAACATTTCTTTTTTTTACAGGGCTTGGGTTTATGATAGCGGGGAATGGGTTTTTCAAGCCGAACATATCTTCTTTGGTAGGTCAATTATATCCCAAAGGAGATAGGAGAATAGATCCGGCCTACACAATATTTTACATGGGTATTAACGTAGGAGGCGCATTAGGTCCGATTTTGTGTGGTGCGGTAGGTGATACAGGTAATCCCGCAGATTTTAAATGGGCATTTTTAGTGGCAGGGATAGGAATGGTTATAAGTGTTATCGTTCAAAAAATTTATCAAGATAAATATTTGATTGCTGATGATGGTAGGGAGTTGGGAAACCAACCTGAAAATGTGCCTGCCATATTCAAAAACCCAATTATTACATCCATAGGTTTGATTGTTTTAGCAGGCATTTTTATTGGGATGCTTTATATCGACGCAAGAATTTTTAGCTATATTTTCTATTTATTGATTGTTAGTTTAATTCTAATGGCGGCATTGATTTTTAAGGATAAAGCTTTATCAGTTATAGAAAAGAAAAAGGTAGCAGTTATTTTTTCTGTTGCATTTTTTGTAGTTTTCTTTTGGTCCGCTTTTGAACAAGCGGGTGCCTCACTTACATTTTTCGCAGATGAACAAACTAATAGGCATCTAGGCTTAATTATCCCAAAGTGGATCATATATATCGTATATGCCGGTTTACTTTACTATTTATTTACCACTTGGAAAAGGGCAGTTAAGAATTTGAAAGAAAATGATTTATCACTCCTTAGAGGTGCTCAGGTTGTGATTGGAATCTTAGCAATTATTATTCTTTATTCAACATTTAATTTAATTTCTGCAGCAGGTAGTAATCTAGATTTAAATGAAGTTCCGGCTAGTGCATTTCAATCACTAAATTCAGTATTTGTGGTATCCTTTGCACCAATGTTTGCATGGCTATGGTTAAAACTAGGCAAGAATGAACCAGCATCACCAACAAAAATGGCAATGGGTTTAATGTTATTAGCTGTTGGTTTTTTAGTAATAGCTTTTGGAGTGAAAAATGTTCAACCTGGTATAAAAGTTAGTATGCTTTGGTTAACAAGTATGTACCTTTTACATACTTGGGGTGAACTCTGTTTGTCCCCAATTGGATTATCGCTTGTTAATAAACTTGCTCCTCTCAAATACGCTTCTATGTTAATGGCTGTTTGGTTTTTAGCAAATGCTTTTGCAAATAAGCTTGCAGGTGTTTTGAGTGCATTATATCCTGAAAACGGTAAAACAACTTCATTTATGGGATACCAAATGACTAATCTTTATGAATTTTTTATGCTTTTTGTAATACTTGCAGGGGTCGCATCTTTAATTTTATTTGGACTTACCAAATCATTACAGAAACTTATGAATGCTGAAAAATAATTTTAGTCTTTTGTCCAAAAAAGATGATGCACGGCATAAGATAAGTTGTTATTCGAAAATAAAAAAAGAGGCAATCAAACTGATTGCCTCTTTTTTTTATAGTGTAATTCATTAAACAAAATTCATTGGCTCGTATTTGCCACCTAAAATATTCTTATCATTTACACCTAACCAATTGTTTAAAATGGTTGCATAAACATTTTTAAAATCAACGGTATGTTTTAAATCGCCTTCATTTAAATTCGAAAGATCAGGCATTTGATTGAGTAACCCTTTTTGTTTTAATCCGCCACTTATTAAAAACATATTGTTGGCGGTGCCATGGTCCGTTCCATTGCTTGCATTTTGCGAAACCCTGCGACCAAATTCTGAGAATGTCATCATCAATACATCATCAAACCTGTTATTGTTTTTAAGGTCTGCGGTAAATGCTTTTATGGCGCCATTCAACTCATCAAATAATCTTTTTTGTTGCTGAACCTGGTTTACATGCGTGTCAAAACTACCGAGCGAAACGTAGTAAACTTTAGTATTTATATCAGACAAGATCAACGAAGCAATTGTTTTTAAATTTTTGGCAAGCTCAGTAGCTGGGTAGCTTTGCGCAGTGGGATTCATTTTGCTTTTCTTAAAAATATAGTCTGCACTGCTCAATGTTTCACTCATTGTTTTATATAAATAATCTACCGTTTCCTCTGTTTTTGGATGAGCAGCATTTATATCTTTATAAAATTTTTCGTTGCTTGTATTGTATAATTTTCGTGGGTCTTTAAATGCAAGACCTTTGCTGTTATTACCTTTTAAAGCAAGGCTCAAAGTATCATCTAATTCTAATGCCTGCGTGGGTTTATCACAACCATTACATTGTGCATCCAGATAGCGGCCAATCCATCCTGTGTTTAAATATTCGTTGCTAGCGCTAGCGCTTTGCCAAATATCCATGCTGCGAAAATGCGAGCGGTCAGGGTTTGGATAACCAACACTGTTCATTATGCCTAAACTTCCATCATCATATAATCCTTTAAATGCTTCGAGTGCAGGATTTAATCCTACCTCGTCTGTTATGTGAAGTGCATCATTTTTTGTAATGCCAATTACTTTTCGCTCTCTATAATAAATATCGTTCGTAATAGGTATTACGGTGTTAAGGCCATCGTTGCCGCCACTAAACTGTAGCACTACCACTACTTTGTTACCCGCAGGTACCATTGCAGGTTTTTCAAATGCCTTTAAAAATTTAGGCATCATAAGCGATGCTGTTGCAAGTGATCCAATCTGTAAAAATTCTCTGCGTTTGAAATGCATATATTATATTTTAGAAGCCTCCCTAAATCCCTCCCGGGGAGGGACTTTTGAATTCTGTAATTGTTAGTAGTTTGTTATTGATTTAAAAAGTTTTCCGCTTTTTGTCTAAAGTCTTCTTTAGCATAATTGATACTCCGGTGTACTCATAACATTTATAACTACACTTTTTATGAAACTTTCTCTGCTTTCATTGTTTAAGTAACCTGAAAGCAATGAAGTATCAATTCTACCTTTTGTCTGTAATAAAGTATCAATTATAGCCTGAGACAACTCTGGTCTTGCAGTTTTTTCAAATATTTTATTTACCGTATTCCATTCTATTACAGCACTTGCGCCACTGGCAGAATAAGTAGCTTTTTTTCCAAGTTTTATTCTTTTTTCTTCGCTCATTCCCATAGCTACATCGTCATCGGTCTTTGGCCTGATGTCAATAGAATCTTTTGAACTTAAAATCTGCGGAATTTGTAAACGAACCATTAAAGTGCTACTGTCAATCCAGTTTCTACCGCCTGCCCAACCTGCAACATTTGGTGGGTAAAACAAAACCTGTCCAAGTACTTTTTCAAATAATAATTGTGCATCATCGTTATCTAGAGTAAGCGGTAAATATCTTCTTATACCTACCAATAATTCAACGGGAGATTTTATTTTGTTGCCCATATTTTGAGTCTCGTAAAACCATTCGCTTGTATAAATATCATCCAGCAGTTTTGCTATATCGTAATCGTTTTTTAAAAAGCGGCTACTTAAATATTTCACTTTGGTTTCATCCACATTTTCATTTACAAAATATCGGTATATTTTTCTCGTAATAAAAGTAGCTGTTTCAGGTTTTTTCAAAAGAATATTCAAGATATCATCTCCATCAAAATTTCCTGTCTGACCCATAAAGGTTTTTTCACCGTCATCGTGTACCATTTTTCTAAAAACAAACTGACCAGTTTTATCAAAACCCCATCCTGTAAAAGATCTTGCTGCTTCTTTAATATCTTTCTCTGTATAATTCCCACGTCCTAATGTAAACAGCTCCATCACTTCCCTTGCAAAGTTTTCGTTGGGATATCCTTTTCTGTTTTGCTGGTTATTTAAAAACTGTAGCATAGCAGGAGATTTACTTACTGTGCGTAGCATAACAGCAAAATTTCCAAGTGAATTTTCTCTGATCGTATTTAAAAGGTTTTGAGAGAAAAAAGCATTTTGAATTCTGCAAGCAAAATGACCATGCCAAAAAAAACTCATCTTTTCTCTTAACTGGGCTTTGCTGTTTATCATTAAATTAAGCCAAGCAATATTCATATCTTTTAGATCGTCTCGGCTTTGTTTTGCTAAGGCCCTTTTTTGCTCCGCATCCAGTTTTGTGTATTCCATTGTAGTTCCATTTGTATTCATCATGGTTTTATCTCCGAAAGGATTGGCAGCAACGTCTAACTTTTCAGGAGTTTCAGCGGAGGAGTCGACTAACTTTTTCCAAAGTTTCTTTGGGCTTATATCATTTAACTCCGATACGGCTTCTGCCATTGGGCCAAACGCTGCACGCCATAATAAATGCTGAATTTTTAAACGATTTGATAACGCCATTTTAATATTTTTTTTACTTAAGCTATGACTCGGGTTTCGCACATCCGTTTAATGGAATGTTTTAACTTATAAACAATTGCTATGACTGGGGTTAAATAAAAAGCCCTTTTTAAAAGTTTAAAAAGGGCTTCGTAGTAACATATTATAGAATTTATTCTTTTTCAATTTTTGCCGCACCAAAATACTGATGCAAAACTTTTGGTAATTGAATGCCATCTTCTTGCTGGTTGTTTTCTAACAATGCTGCTACAATACGCGGTAATGCTAGGCTTGAGCCATTTAAAGAATGTAGCAATTGCGTTTTGCCGTCCTCATCTTTGTATCTTATTTTCATTCTATTGGTTTGAAAAGTTTCAAAGTTGCTTACTGAACTTACTTCCAACCATTTTTTTTGTGCAGCAGAAAAAACTTCAAAATCGTAGGTAAGGGCAGATGTAAAACTCATATCGCCACCACACAATTTTAAAATACGATAAGGCAATTCTAAAAACTGCAAAAGTCTTTCAATGTGGTTTACCATTTCTTCCAACACTTCATAACTTTTTTGTGGATGAACCAATTGAATAATTTCTACCTTATCAAACTGGTGTACTCGATTCAGGCCACGTACATCGCTACCAAAACTTCCTGCCTCTCTGCGAAAGCAGGGCGTATAAGCAGTCATTTTTACAGGTAGTTCCATATCCTTAATAATCTCCCCGCTATAAATATTTGTTACAGGTACTTCGGCTGTAGGGATAAGGTATAATTTATCTTCCGTAACATGGTACATCTGCCCTTCTTTATCTGGCAATTGTCCTGTACCGTAAGCTGTTTCAGCATTTACCATTAACGGCGGCATATACTCTGTATATCCCGCTGCTGTATTATAATCTAAAAAGTATTGTATTAATGAGCGCTGTAATTTTGCGCCCTTACCTTTATAAACGGGGAAGCCGCTGCCGGTAAGTTTTGCGCCGACTTCAAAATTTACAAGGTCATATTCTTTTATAAGGTCCCAGTGCGGCTTTGCAATTTCATTGAGGGTTGGTATGGTTCCGCCGGTGAGAACTGTTATGTTTTCTTCAGGTGTTTTGCCTTTTGGTACACTTGTATGCGGCAAGTTGGGCAACAAAAGAATTTTATTGGTAAAATCATCTTCGAGTTGGTGTAAAATAATTTTACCGCTTGCAAAATTTTCTTTCCATGCAGCTACTTCATTTCGTTTACCCAAAGCTTCCTCCGCATTACCCTTTGCCATTAAAGCACCAATTTCTTTTGATGCATTGTTGATAGACGCCTGAAGACTTTCTGTAACAACTTTTTGTCGGCGAATTTCTTCATCTAATTTAATGAGTTCATCAACCAAATTTATGTTTGTAAAATTCTTTGTGCTTAGTTTCTCTTTTACAATATCAGTGTATTGTTTAATGTAATTTATTTCTAACATTATTTATTTTCTATTTAACTCGTGCAAATATAAACGGGAAAAGCATAATTGCTACATTTGTACTATGCAACATGTGGAAGTAGACTTACAAGTACGCTGGTTGAAACTGCGTATTAAATTAAAAGAACATTTTGGCATAAAGCCGGATATGAATGGTGTGTTGCTATTGATAGGGGTGCAGGAGTTGGGGCAGGGGCCACAAGCATTTAGTAAAGAGCAAAAGCAAGATCTAATGCACATTGCTATTTGTACCATCCTTTCAGCAAGCGGTTATTATAAAAATGATGGCATGGATGAGGAAGGATGGCCGCATTTTACGCAGTTAAAAGCGCTGCCTGAATTATTTTTAAATCATCAGGAAGACCTGTTAAAAGATCATGTATTATTGTACTTTCAAAATCAAAAATTTATTTAAAATTGTGGAAATGAAATTTACCAAGTTTTTATTGTTGTGTATATGCTTTTTTTGTGCAGAAAATGTTTCAGCACAGGTAACGAAAAAACCTGCTCCTAAAAAAGTGGTTGCAAAAAAGACGACCGTAGTAAAATCTTCTATCAAGAAGCCGGTTAAAATTTCTGTTAGCAAAGCTTTGCCTGACAATTC
Source organism: Chitinophagales bacterium (assembly GCA_038225275.1). Classification (GTDB taxonomy): domain Bacteria; phylum Bacteroidota; class Bacteroidia; order Chitinophagales; family Chitinophagaceae; genus Ferruginibacter. The sequence goes on from JBBREY010000024.1 coordinate 20,982, forward strand.
TATCAAAATAAGAATTGTAACTGATAGTGGAACTATGATTGTAAAATTATACGACTCAACACCGCTACACAGAGATAATTTTGTAAAATTAGTAAAGGAGGGTTTTTATGACAGTTTGATGTTTCATAGAATCATACAAGGTTTTATGATACAAGGTGGTGACCCTAACAGCAAAAACGCAGCCCCGGAAGTTATGTTAGGCAATGGTGGCGATAACATGGCAAGAATACCAGCAGAATTTAGAAAAAGCCTCTACCATAAAAAGGGAGTGTTGGCTGCCGCCCGTGATGGAAATCCTGAAAAAGCGAGTAGCGCTTGTCAGTTTTATATTGTGCAAGGCAAACCTTTAACTGATGCGGAACTAGATATGATGGAGGGGAGATTGGGAAGTAAATATTCTCTAGAGCAGCGCAATACCTATAAAAAAATTGGAGGCACACCTTTTCTTGATCAAAATTATACTGTTTTTGGTGAAGTAATATCAGGTTTGAATGTTGTTGATAAAATAGCCAGCGCACCGAAAGCACCGGGTGATAGGCCAATTGGCGACATACGAATGAAGATGGAAGTAGTGAAATAAGGGCTGGAATAATGATAAAAAAATCGGTTTTAAAAAATAAAATTCATAAATAAAACAACTTAAAAATGAGCTATCCGCAAAATTTAAAATACACTAAAGATCATGAATGGATTAGTATTGATGGTGATGTTGCTACAATAGGCATAACAGAATTTGCTCAAGGTGAATTAGGGGATATTGTTTACGTAGACATTAGCAGTGTTGGTAAAGCTTTAAGTGCTGAAGATGTTTTTGGTACTGTTGAGGCAGTAAAAACGGTAAGTGATCTTTTTTTGCCTGCAGCAGGAACTGTTATTGAAGTAAACGCAGCTTTAGAAGCTAACCCGGAATTAGTAAACAGCGACCCCTATGGTAAAGGATGGATGGTGAAAGTGAAGATAGATAACCCTGATGATATTGAGAAATTGATGGCTGCAGAAGACTACGAGAAACTTGTAGCTTAATTATTTAATCTGTATGATACCAATTAATAAATTTATACCAGGCATAGCCTGGTTTTTTTTAGTACTTATTTTAATTTGTTTGCCCGGCGACGATTTACCCAAGGTAGAAAACTGGATGTCTGCAATTTATTTTGACAAGTGGGTACATGTTGGAATGTTTTCTATGCTGGCATTTTTATTTATGATGCCGATTTGCAAATTTGAGAATAGTAATAAAAAAAAATGGTTATTAATAATCAAAATAGCTTTAGCAGTCTGCATTTGGGGGCTTACAACTGAGCTTATACAAAAGTTTTTTATAGTAGGCAGAAGTTTTGATTTGTGGGACTGGTTAGCAGATAGTGTCGGTATTTCATTGGCTGTTATTGCTTGTAGAGCGTTATATTTGAGATAGACTTTTAATCATTAAAAATAAAATATAAACTCATGCAACTACTCTTATCTACGCCACGTGGTGCAGAATGGATACTTATTTTAGTAGCACTAGTTGTAGTATTAACCTCCGTTGGTTTTTGGATTTATACAATTGTAGATGTTATAAAAAGCAAATTTGTAGATGAGTCTACTAAAATAGTTTGGCTCTTGGTAGTTATTCTCTTAGGTCTTTTAGGGTCAATAATTTATTGGGTACTTGGCAGATCAAACAAAGTGATTGTAAACAATAGTTAGAACTTATAAATGTATCTATAAAAGAAAGACCCAAACAATTTATTTGTTTGGGTCTTTCTTTATAAATAGCACTCAACTAATTAAGGTTTTTTAACGCCACCCATAGCTGGTTTTGCGACATCTTTTATACCTAATTTGTTTTTCACAAGTTGTAAAATATTGTCACCCGCTGGTTTAACCAATAAATTATCTTCATTAAAAATATAAGCATAGCCATTTTCTTTGGCAACCGTATTAATTGCATTCAAAGCTTTTTCTCTGATAGGAGCAATTTTTTCATTGGCTTTAGCCTGGTATTCTTCCTGGCTAGTTTGCTGATAGTTTTGAACTTTCTGGTAAAGTTCTATCAATTCTTTTCTTTTAATCTCTTTCATACTAGCAGAAAGTTTCACTGAATCTTTTACAAAAGCGCTGTCCTTTCTGTTTAATTCCGCAGAAATATCCTGATACTGTTGTCCTAAACCTGCCTGAAATTCCTGTAGTTCAGTCTGCGCTTTTGCTGCTTCGGGCATTGTGCTAATTAGCTCATCAGTGTTAATGTAGCCTAGTTTGCTTTGTGCGCCTGCAGTGAAAATACTTAATGCCATACCAGCTACGAATAATAATTTTTTCATTTTTCTTTTTAGGTTATTTTTCTGTTTATTGTTACTATTAAAGTGCATTTTATTCTTAAAAATGCTGCATTAAACTTTTCTTTTAATTTTTATTTAACGCCCATATTTCTCAACACATCATCACTTTTGTCAAGTTTTGGGTCGGCAAATATAACAGTAATTCCTTCACTTTTATCTAATATAAAATCATAAAGTTTCTCTACTGCAAGTTTTTGTACAGCGTTGTAAACTCTGTCTTGTATTGGCTTTATAAGTTCCTGTCTTTTTTTAAAAAGGTCTCCCTCAAAACCAAAACGCTTCTTTTGAAGATCCCGCAATTCTCTTTCTTTATTATAAAGCTCGTCTTCCCTTTTCTTTTTTAAAACCTCTGTCAGCATAACCTGCTCTGCATCATAATCCTTGTACATTTTATCCATGGCAGTTTGCCTTTGGTCGAGTTCTTTTTGCCATAGCTCGCTAAAATTATCAAGTTTTTTTTGTGCTTCCTTGTACTCAGGTACTTTGTCTAAAATATACTTAGAGTCAATAATGGCATACCGCTGTGCAGTAACGGCAATTGTTGCAAACGAAAATATAAATGCAAAAAGTAATGTTTTCATTTTATTATTTTTTGGTCAATATTTAAATTATAATATTTTATCCGTACCATTAAATGCTTTCCTTATTCTGGCTCCTGGCCTAACATAAAGGTAAACTTGGCTGCACCTTTAATACCCGTGTTTTGGTTGTATCTGTCAAAACCAATTCCATAATCAAACCCAAGCAAACCAAACATTGGTAAGAAGAAACGCATACCAACGCCTGCACTGCGGCGCAATTTAAAAGGGTTATAATCTTTAAATTTATACCAGCCGTTTGCAGCCTCAAAAAAGGCGAGGCCATAAATGGTACTACTTGCAGATGTGCTGAATGGATACCGAAGTTCCATTGTGTATTTATTAAAGATGGTAAAATATTCCTGTTGGGTAACGCCGTCTGGATTTATCTTAGGGTTCGAATTGCTGTACACAGGATAACCTCTGTGTGCAATAATATCATAACCCAAAAGTGCTGTCGTATTGCTTAGCCCTGCATCACCTAGCTGAAAACGCTCAAATGGAGACACCTGTAACTTTGGATTGTATTTACCAATAAAACCATATTTAGCAGCAGCTTTAAGAATAAACTGTTTGTTTTTATCGGCACCTTTAGCACGACCAATGGGTACATACCACTCACTATTAAAACGCCATTTATGAAACTCAGGTAACTTGTATTGATTTTCTGCACCTGAGGTAATTCCAATTAAAGAATATGGTAAAGTGAACTGCCCGCTCAACAATACGTTAGAACCACTCGTAGGAAAAATAGGATTTGGGCCCGCAGAATTTCTCAGCAATGTAAGCTTTAAACTCAGATTTGTTGAGTTTCCATTGCTTAAGCCTGCAAAAATATTAGCGTAATTTTTAAGTTTGTACTGCTGTACGTTCAAAGAATAGATAAGGTTGAAATAATCATCTGGCCATTTCAATTGCTTGCCAAGAGAAACGCCAAACCCTACCGTATTTACGTAAGAATTTTTACCGGCCTCACGATCTGGCAGACCAAACTGATTGTAAGCATTTGAATATTTTGTATTAAAATAGCTTACGGAAAATGAATTTCGTTTTTTACCGCCAAGCCATGGTTCTGTAAAAGATAGATTATATGATCTGTATGCCCTGCCGTTTGATTGTATTCTTGCGCTAAACTTCTGCCCGTCGCCAGATGGTAAAGGATCCCACGTAGAGCTTTTCAATATATTTTTTATTGAAAAATTATTAAATGTTACGCCAAGTGTTCCTGTTAATCCTATACCACCGCCAAAACCTGCGGAAAGTTCAAGCTGGTCAGCAGACTTTTCTTCCACCTGCCAGTTAATATCAACAGTTCCATCTGCATTATTTGGTACAACCTGTGGGTTAATTTTCTCTGCATTTAAAAAACCAAGCTGCGATAATTCTCTTTGTGTACGAATAATATCCTGCCTGCTAAATTTTTCACCCGGTATAGTTCTTAATTCTCTAAGAAGTACATAGTCTTTTGTTTTGTCATTTCCAGATACCGTTATCTTTCCATAAGTAGCCTGTGGTCCTTCACGCATGCGTATTTCAAAATCAATGGTATCGTTGTAAACAGCAGTTTCTATAGGGTCTACATTGAAGAAAAGATAGCCATCATCTTGATATAAACTTCCAACATCTCCGCCTTCTGCAGACAATTGTTTACCTAATTTTTTATTTAAAGTTTCTGCGTTGTAAGGATCCCCTTTTTTAATACCGAGGATAACATTTAAAATAGAATCAGAATACTTTGTATTACCCTTCCATGCAATGTTTCCAAAATAATATTTATGGCCTTCCGTAACTTTTATGTGAACATCTATATTCCCTTTTGCGTTTTCTATTGTAGTATCTGCAATGATGGATGCATCTCTAAATCCTTGTGCATTGTAATAATCAAGTACTTTTTCTTTGTCTTCTTTGTATTTTTTCTCAGAAAACTTTGCACCTGCAAACAACTTAAATCTAAAATATGGATCTAGGTAATCTTTTGTTCTGCTTGGATATAAATAACCCGTTTCCTTTAAATATTCTTTAAAGGTTTTGTTTTTAGTTGTATCGCCATAAGGACTATAAACTTTGTCGGGGAAAAGGGTAAAGCGTGACATTTCTTTGGTACCCTTCATTTGCTTTTTCAACTTCGCATCAGTAACTTCATTATTTTCGGCAAAATTGATTGAGTTTATTCTGACTTTTTTTCCTTTGTCAATATTAAAAGTAAGTAGTACACTATTTGCCTGCCCAGGGGCAGGTTGTTCTATCATATTGATGGTTACATTTCTGTAACCTTTGTCGTAATAAAATTTCCTAATAACCTCTACTGCGCTCAACTTCATGTCTTCTGTAAGCACCCTATCTTTAGCTAAACCTGTTTTAGGACCCAAGTCATCTTTCTCTCCTTTTTTAATGCCTTCAAAAGTAAAGTTGATAAGCCTTGGCCTTTCCTGCACGAGTATCTCAATAAATATTTTTGAATCTTCCAGTTTGGTGATGTTAATTTCAGCATTTGAAACAAGGCTTTGCTTCCAGAGTTTTACAAGAGCTTTATTAAAAACATCTGTTCCTGGAATTTGTACTTCATCGCCAACTGCAAGCCCTGATATAGAAACAATTAAATTTCTATCGAAAGATTTATTGCCAATAACAGTGATGCCTGCAATGGTATATTTTTTTGGGATCTTGGAATTATAAATTTCTTTTAATGCAGGGTTTACTGAGACGGATGTGTCTTGTGCAAACACAGAAGTGCTAGATAAAAAAAGGGTAGCAGTAATTAAAACAGTTTGGTAAATCCTTAGCATCAATAGTTTTTTTCGTGGCGGCAAATTAAGCCCTATATTTAAAAGTATTTGTTAAACGTTCCGCCAAATCGAGGCTAACTTGTATATTAACTAAAATTATCCTCCCTATTAGTAAGGAGTTTATATTTCATTATTTTTTATTTGATCTCCGGTTTTACCAAATCTTCTCTCTCTTTTTTGAAATTCAATAATGGCCTTATACAGATCTTCCTTTCTAAATGCAGGCCACATCACATCAGTAAAATAAAGTTCGGTGTAAGCAATTTGGTAAAGTAAAAAGTTGCTTATCCTGTAATCGCCGCCCGTGCGTATCAACAATGCAGGGTCAGGATAGTTACAAGTGCTTAAAGATTGAGAAATTGTATCTGCGTTGATATTATTTTTATCCAGCTTTCCACTGTTTACGTCTTCAGCTATTTTTTTTACTGCATCTACTAGTTCTGTTCTACTGCTATAGCTAAGGGCCATTATCAAGTTTAAGCCCGTGTTTTTTTCTGTATCTGTTAATGCTTCCTTTAGCTGGCCCTGGGCATAATCGGGTAACATATTTATATGCCCAATTACGTGGAGCTTTATATTATTTTTATTTAAAGTGGGTACTTCTTTCTTAATTGTATCTACCAAAAGCTCCATCAAACCGTTTACTTCAAACGCAGGTCTATCCCAGTTTTCTGTACTAAAGGTGTATAAGGTAAGATATTGTACACCTAACTCAGCAGCGCCTTCTACTATGTCCCTAACACTTTCTACACCATGTAAATGTCCAAATAGTCTATCGTGCCCTTGTTCTTGTGCCCATCTACCATTGCCATCCATAATTATGGCGACGTGTTTAGGCAGTAAATGAAGATTAATTTGTTGATGTAGACTCATTGTGTACTAATCTGCAATAACAAGGCTTTGCAGGCGGGCAAAAGTAGCAAATTATTGCTATAAACTCAAAAGCGGAAGTACTTATATACTTCCGTTGTTATTACATTAAATAAAAAGCTGGCTTAAATTAATTGGCAGTTGGGCAACGGTAAGAACTTAAATTAAAAGAAAGTCCGATTTCTGCAATTATGTATTGGTCTTTTTGTTTACTGAAGCCTCTTTGCTGACCTTCTGCAAAGAAACGACTACCATCTTTTGTTACTTCATAACTACGATCTTGTAAAAGTTGCACATCACTGCTAGTAGGCAATCCATTTGCACCGATAGGACCTGATTGGAAACGCCCATTTCCTACATAAGTGGTACTCACATCATCTAAATAATCGGTAGATGTAAACCTATGAGCTACTTCAAAAGAAATATTCACTTTCTCAGTAAGGTTATATTTTAAACCCACGCCAAATGGAACACATATAGCTGTTGTTGAATAAGGCTTTCTACCCAAATAACCAATCGTTTGCCCTTCTGTACCCAATGGGCGTAGAAAGAATTTGTCGTTTTTGTAGTAAGCGTAAGGGTCAAAATTAAAAACGCCTACTCCAAGCGTAACATATGGTGTAAAGGAATTTGCAGGATTGTAAGGAGTAAACTTAAAAAAATTGAAATCTCCCTGAACTGCAAATTCATAAATATTTGAGTTGAAACTGAGGTTTCTTAAACGCTGGAATTCATTTTTACTGTAAATATCACTGTAGCCAACCTGAGCAAAGTGTGCAGAAACTCTTGCACTAATATATTCGCTGAATTGCTTGCGAAAAAATATTCCAAAAGCTGGTTTTGGTCTGTTAAAAGAAGCTTGGTTGTTTAAATCGCCAAAATAGTGAGCACCGCCTACAGTTACCCCAAATTCGCCTTTTTGCACTGTTTCATAATACATCTGTGCAGTTGATGCTTTTGAAACAAATAATAAAATTATGAGGCTAAGGATTAGTTTATTCACTGTGATGATTTAAAAGTTTTTGTTTGGATATAGAGCAAAACGCTATACCACCAGATTAATTGTGCACAAAATAAACAAATGTTTGCTATTTGAAAGGGAAAACGGAACTTTTAAACCGTATTATCGTTAAATTTTCTTAACATTATTTGGTCTTCTGGACGCTCATTCCAGCACTTATTATATGCAGCAACGGATTGTCTCTCATAAGCTGTGCAATGCTAAAATTATAGGCTCCGGCTTTTATAAATCTTTTAGGCGCTCCTGAAATTAATTTTCTTACTTCCCAAATATCGTTCATCCCTATACCTTGCCAGCCATTGGCATCGTTGCCCAGAGAAAGATTTATTTTTTGGTACTTTAATGCCGCTTCACCGGGAGCCTGCAACCCTACATTCAGCCAAATATTGTTGTATTGATAAGCGTCTGTGTGTCTTAAAACAAGAAATACATTGTATGTGCTGTTGGTATCTTTAATTAAAAATGAACCCGTGGCATTATAACTGTTAAGCCACTGCATATTTGGTATCGAAATATTTTTTTCAAACAAATCAATTTCTTTGCATGAAATAATAGCACAAGAAAAGAATAAACACAAAAATCCTAATTTTAAGAAACCTGTTTGTAATGATCGCTTCATCAATTTTAATTTACTTTTTACAAAACATTTAAAACAAGTTCTTTTGCTTTCTCAAGTTCGTCCTTCATGGTTACTACACATTTCTGTATACCGGCATCATAAGCTTTGCTACCGGTAGTATTTATTTCTCTTCCAATTTCCTGTAAAACAAAAGAAAGTTTTTTCCCTTTTCCTTCTTCTTCTTTGCCATTCATAATTTCATTAAAATATTGGCAGTGTTGTTTCAACCTTATTTGCTCTTCATGGATATCAATTTTTTCCATGTAATAAATAAGTTCCTGCTCCATTCTATTTTTATCAATATTTTCTTTGCCCACATTTTCTTCGAGCAGGGTATTTATTTCCGCTCTTATTTTAACCATTCGTGTAGGCTCAAGTTTTAAAATATTTTCTTCCTCCGCATTAATATTTTCTATACGAAGTATTAGATCCTTTTCTAAAGATCTGCCTTCTTCTGACCTGTGTTCGTTTAATTCTTTTATTGCAATCATCAGCACTTCAGAAAATAATTCATAGTCTTTTTTATCTATCACGTCAGTAGAAGCTGTTACAACTTCCGGCAATCTGAGCAACGAACTTAAAACCGCATTTGTATCAATATCTAATTCTACAGCAATTGTTTTAAGTTGAGTATAATATGCCTTTATTAAATCTGTATTTATTACTACTGGTTTTGCAGTTCCGTTCTGTTTAAGATTTACATAGCAATCTATGGTGCCACGTACAAGGTTTTCCTGCAGCATATTTCTAATTTCAAATTCATATGGTTTTAAAAGTGGCGGCAATTTTAACTGCAGTTCAAACTGCTTACCATTCAAGGCTTTCAGCTCTACAAGAAAAGTTTTATCTCCTGTTGTTTGCTCCGCTCTCCCAAAGCCAGTCATAGATCTCAACATACATAAATATTTATGCGCAATATAACTTTTTATTAGGCTTCAAAATATTTTTGACAAAACGATTGGTGTAAATAAAATAGCGCCGGAAAAATAATTTTTAAATATTTTATTTATCCCTTAAAAATCAAAAGCCCGGCTTGGTTAGAGTCGAGCTTTTTATAAAGATGGGTTAGTAAGTACAGGGATTAGTAAATTCCCCTCACAATATTAAAATTATTTTTTGCACAATGAATATTCTTGACCACTAATTTATTCACATTTATTTTATAGGTGTGGATAAGGGTAATTAATTTTGATTCTTGAAAAATGTTTTACAAATATATTTTCAACCTAATAATTTTTTT
>JBBREY010000025.1:0-30103 GCA_038225275.1 Chitinophagales bacterium
TAGGTGCCCGATACGGAACTGTAATTTTTTCATTTCCCGAGAATGCAGCATCATAATAGTCAGCAGCCTTTCTGCGTGCTTCGATATACTCGTCAAGTTTTTTTAATTTTATTTGTAAAATAGCAGCTTGCATAGCATCTAGTCGGGAGTTACAGCCAACCACATCATGATAATATTGTACTTTTTGCCCATGAGAAGCAATCATTTTCAGTTTTTCGGCTAATGCATCGTCATCCGTAAAAATGGCACCACCGTCACCAAAAGCACCAAGATTTTTTGATGGGTAAAAAGATGTACATCCTATATGCCCTATACTTCCTGTTTTCTTTTTTGTACCGTCACTAAATTGGTAATCGTTACCAATTCCTTGAGCATTATCTTCTATTACAAAAAGGTTGTATTGTTTTGCAATAGCCATGATAGGCTCCATATTTGCCGCATGACCATATAAATGAACCGGAACAATTGCTTTTGTTTTTGGCGTGATTGCTTTTTCAATGGCATTAACATCCATACAAAAAGTGGCTTTATCCACTTCTATAAATATTGGCTTTATACCTAAAAGTGCTGCAACTTCTACGGTTGCTATATAAGTAAATGAAGGTGTAATTACTTCATCACCAGCCTTTAAACCTAATGCCATCATTGCAATCTGCAAAGCGTCTGTACCATTTGCACATGTAATTACGTGTTTGGATTTATGATAAACGGCTAATTCTTCAGCAAACGCTGTAACAATCGGTCCACCTATAAAGCGAGAACTTTCCATTACACCTAATACTGCCGCATCAACCTCCTCCTTAATTTTGAGATATTGCGTTTTTGTATCTACCATTTGTAGTGACCTCATATTTTCTTTTTTGCGGCTGCAAAGATACACTTTACAATCTGTGAAATTGCACATCAAAAGCATTCCATGCCCGCATATTACTTTAAATGAAAATGCCTTTACATTTGTCTAAAAATAAGTACGTTGGCACTATTTTTATATAATATCTTTTTAGCTTTTTATAAGATTGGTGTCTTAGTTGCTTCTTTAAAAAGCAAAAAAGCAAGGTTATGGATTGATGGGCGAAGAGACATTTTTTCAAAACTTCAAAAATGGCGTGCTCAGTTTCCTAATGATCAAGAAATAATCTGGATACATTGCGCTAGTTTGGGTGAGTTTGAACAAGGTCGCCCCCTCATTGAAAACATTAAAGAAACTCAACCACTCCATAAAATAATACTAACCTTTTTTTCGCCAAGTGGCTATGAGGTAAGAAAAAATTACCAACACGCTGATGCAGTATTTTATTTACCAATGGATGGCAAAACGAACGCACAAAAATTTATTTCGATTTTAAAACCTACGCTGGTTTTTTGGGTTAAATATGAATATTGGTTTTATTATTTAGAAACCTTAAAGGAAAATAATATTACCGTTATTTTAGTGTCTGCAGTTTTTAGAAAAAGCCAGCCATTTTTTAAATGGTATGGAGCAATATGGAAGAAGATATTACAATCATTTAATAAAATATTTGTACAAAATAGTGAATCCGTTTCTTTATTGCAGACAATTGGCTTTGCTCAAAACACAATATTAGCGGGAGATACAAGATTTGACAGAGTTATTGATATTGCAGAAAACAGTGCTGCTTTACCAGAAATACTTTTAGATTTTGCAAAAAATAGTAAAGTTGTAATTGCAGGAAGCACTTGGGAAGAAGACGAAGAAGAACTGGTACATTATGTCAACGCTAATAAAGACATAAAATTTATTATTGCACCACATGAAATTGATGAAGAACGAATCGCAGATGTGAAAAAACTCTTTAAAAATTCTATACTTTTTTCTCAGTTAAAAGAAAGCAAGAGCGATGCGCAGGTAATTATAATTGACAGTATAGGGATGTTGTCGAGCTTATATCAATTGGCAGATGTAGCCTATATTGGCGGCGGTTTTAATGGTAGCGGTATTCACAATATTTTGGAGGCTGCTGTATTTGGGAAACCGATCATTTTTGGTCCGGTCTATGAAAAATTTTCCGAGGCAAAACAGTTAGTTGAAATGAAAGGAGCATTTAGTATTGCCAATGCAATTGAGTTAGAAGGATTACTTGATGCTCTATTAAAAAACGATAATTTTTTGGCAACAACAGGAGCAATTTGTAAAAAATTTGTGTACGAGCATAGCGGCGCTACAAACAAAATAATGGAATATATTCACGAAAAACGTCTTCTAACCAATTGATCAAACTGCTTCACAGTCTCGTTCTTATCATCCCAACCCAGTTTTAGTTTCAACTCTCTTCTTATCCAATATTCTGCCTCAGGGTAAATGGCGTAACTGTTAATCGTTTTTATACTTCTCTCATACATCGCATCATCACCCCTAAACAATTCGCTTAAAAATTTAAATCGATCATTAATACCGATAGCTTTTTTTAAATCTTTTACCGGAGCTTCTTGTAAGGTCTCACTTAATTCGTTGTTCGTTTGTTTAAGCCTGTCATTTAAAGAAACATTATTATTGGTTGGCAATGTTTCGTGCACCTCTTTAATGTTTGAAAATTGAGAAGCAGTGGTATTTTGCCTTCCTGCTAATGTCGGCACATCATCAATAGCATCAAATAATGCAGGCGGTTTATTCTGGTGAGAAAATTTTGTACGATCTTCTACATTTCTTTTTATTTCGTCTAATTCTGCTTCCATTTCTGCCTCATCTATTTGTAAAACCTCTACTATTTTTTCTTCTTGCGTTACTTCCAAATTAATTTCTTCGGGTTCTGTTGGTGTAATTTGCTTGGCAATATTTATAGCAGTTGTAGAGCTGTTTGAATTTACCGTCGGCGTAATTTTTTGTAAGTGCAAAAGCTCAGACTCTATCATTTTAACTGTAGTAAGCAACTCAGTGATAGCAACCTTTTTTTGCAATTTTTCACTTAATAAATTACAAAGTGTTTCCACCCGTTCCATATTGTAAAGTTTAAATATTATTCGATGGGTAATTGATAATTTTTTGTTTTGTGCTTCAATTTTTATCCTTAATCTTTGCAGCCTGCGTTAAAGTTACGCAACACAATTATAAAATAATAAGAATGTTCATAGAACCTAATTTAAGGGGCGAAAGAAAAGGTTGGATAGAAGTTATATGTGGCAGCATGTTTAGCGGAAAAACAGAAGAATTAATTCGTAGATTAAAAAGAGTAAAAATTGCCAATTTAAAAGTCGAGATATTTAAACCCGCTATAGATGTCCGCTACGACGAAATAAATATTGTAAGCCACGATACAAATTCGATACACAGCACACCTGTTGAAAATGCCCACAGTATTTTATTGATGGCGCAAGATGTTGATGTGGTCGGTATTGATGAAGCCCAGTTTTTTGACGCAGAAATTGCGTACGTATGCGAGCAACTTGCTTTAAAAGGTATAAGAGTTATTGTTGCAGGGTTGGATATGGATTATTTGGGCAAGCCATTCGGACAAATGCCTAACCTGCTTGCGGTTGCAGATTACATTACAAAATTACATGCTATATGTATGCGTTGTGGGGGAATGGCAAGCATTTCTTACCGCAAAGTTTCTACGGGTGGACAAGTGCTGGTTGGCGAAAAAGATATTTATGAGCCGAGGTGCAGAGAGTGTTGCCAGGTGGTTGAGTAATATTTTGGGGAGCATGGTCGTTTGAACTCTAATAGGCATTAGTCTTCCGCTTTACATTACAAAGGGTTTCGTGCCTCACCCTTTTCCATTGCAATCGGGGCTAGGTTCATCAATTTATCTTTTCTCAACTTTTCCCAATTAATGTCCTTCTAAGTTTTAAAACCATAAAACTTTATACCATTAAAATATTTAATGCCATTATTTTTGCACTGTGATCAATCGCACTTTTGCATTACTAAAAAAAGATATTTTGCTGGAACTTCGGCGCCAGCATACTTTTTACGGCATCCTTCTATACATTGCGTCTACCGTTTTTGTAATATATCTCTCGCTTCCTGATAGCCCAGATGGCAATACATGGAATAGTCTTTTTTGGGTTATACAATTGTTTGTTTGCGTAAACACGGTCGCAAAAAGTTTTCTGCAGGAGTCAAAAGGCTTGATGCTTTATTATTACTCCATTGCTTCTCCAATAGAATTTATTACTGCCAAATTGCTCTTCAATATTATTTTAATGTTGTTAATGAGCAGTGTGAGTTTACTGCTATTTTATTTCTTTTTAGATAGCCCAGTATTAAATTATTGGCGCTTTTACGGCATCGTTTTATTGGGTGGAACAAGCATCAGCCTTACTTTTACGTTAATGAGTGCCATAGCTGCCAAAGCACAACAAAATGCGGCATTAATTGCTATTCTTGGCTTTCCGGTAATTCTTCCTCAACTATTATTGCTTATGCGGTTAAGTAAATCAGGCTTTGCCGAAGTATTTAGAGATGGTGCAGTTTGGCAATTGGCAGGTTTAGTAGCCGGGTTAGATATTTTAGTTTTTACCCTGTCAGTTATCCTTTTTCCTTTTTTATGGAAGGATTAGCGTTGATTGAATAATAAATGATTGACTTTTTCATTCAAAAAAAATAAAATTGTTCTAACTCTTATAAAAAATTTAATTATGAACACAATTGGTCTTGTAGGCGGAACGGGCTGGGTTTCCACATTGGATTACTACCGCTATTTTAATGAGTTGGTTTATAAAAATACAAATGGAGAATGTACCGCTGAAGTTATCATCAACTCGGTAAATTACCCGGCAATCGCCAAGCTTACCGCAGCAGGCAATTGGGACGAAATTGCAAAAATAATTACAAATGCAGCCTTGGCCTTACAAACAGCAGGTGCAACTTGTATCTTGTTAGGCGCTAATACCATGCACAATATCGCACCGCAGGTTAGGTCAGTTATAAATATTCCACTCATTCATATTGCAGAAGAGACGGGTAAAGCAATCTTAAAAAAGGGAATTAAAAAAGTTGCTTTATTGGGTACAAAATATACTATGCAATTACCTTTCTTTAAAGAAGTATTGTCTAATATGGGGATAGAAACCATCATACCAAATGAAAGTGATATAGAAATAATAAACGAAGGTATTTATAAGGAACTGGCGTTGGGAATCGTAACAACAGAAACGAAGGAAAAATATTTGAAAATAATGCAGAAATTAAAGGAGGCAGGTGCCGAAGGCGTCATTTTGGGCTGCACAGAAATACCTTTACTTATAAAGGAAAGCGATTTTAACTTACCACTCTTTGATACAACATTTATTCATGCAAACGCGGCAGTCAACTTTTCTTTATGACTTTAATATTTGAAAAAGTTTTCTGTAACCAAAGGCCAATAAAATACCAAGTTTAACTAATACTCAAACAATCTTAACCCTTATCTTTGCGCCGTCAATAAAACACGGTTCTATTTTGAAGAAAAACTGGTGGAAAATATTATCATTTCTCTTACTTGCCTATACAGTTATTGCCGGGTTTTTACTAAATGTTCCCCGCCTTCCTATTTTAAACGAAACAATACGAAACATGTATTTTCATGTTTGTATGTGGTTTGCTATGATGGTACTTTTTATATTGAGCGCCATTTACAGCATTCGTTACCTACGAAATTTTAATCATAAGTTCGATATATATGCAGCAACTTATGCAACCTTAGGCTGCGTGTTTGGCTTATTGGGTTACTTAACAGGTATTGAATGGGTTTCCGTTACTTGGATAACCGACCAAGGACAATCTTTTGCAAGTGTACTTAAAGAACCAAAGCTAATAGGCGCAGCAATTGCGTTACTTATTTATGGAGCGTATTTCGTTTTGCGTGGTTCTTTTACTGATATGGACAAACGATCACGTGTAAGTGCAGTGTACAACATTTTTGCATTCGCTATGTTATTTCCTGCTATATGGATCATTCCAAGGTTGGTTGGTAGCCTTCACCCTGGCTCACCCGGCAGCGAAAGTGGCAATCCAGCTTTAGATAAAAATGATATGGATATTGGCATGAGAGCAATCTTTTATCCTGCTGTAATAGGATGGACTTTACTGGGTATCTGGATTGCTACATTAAAAATTAGAATTCAGTTACTAAAAGATAAAAGTATATTAAATGCATAAGTACAAATTGTTAGCTTTCCGTTTTTTATGTCTGCTCATAGCATTGTGCGCAAACACTGTTTCGTTTGCTCAGGCTAAAGAAGTGCAAATGGCAGATGTAATGAGAAGTAACGGGAAAATATATATTGTCGTAGCTGTCTGTCTAACAATTTTATTTGGACTTTTTTTATATGTTTTTTCTTTAGATAGAAAATTGTCAAAAATGGAAAAAGAGGCTTAACCTTTTTAATTACCCACAAATAGGTAAATACCTATACTTTTATATAAACAACGATTGCTAATAAAAACAATTTTATGAGTTCGAATCCAAATTATAGTTTCTTTCAAAGTGTTGAAAGAAGCTTTGACAAAGCTGCAAAATTTACCAAATTTGACCATGGTATTCTTGAGCAGATAAAAGCATGTAACAGCGTTTATCAAATGCGTTTTCCATTAAAAAGAGATGATGGTACCATTGAAGTAATTGAAGCATATCGTGTGCAACATAGTCACCACAAAACACCATGTAAAGGTGGTATTCGTTTTAGTGATGAAGTAAATCAAGATGAAGTGATGGCACTTGCATCGCTTATGACATACAAATGTGCTATTGTGAATGTACCATTTGGTGGTGGTAAAGGTGGTATAAAAATAAACCCTAAAAATTATTCTGTATACGAGTTAGAAAAAATTACTCGTCGTTATACAGCTGAGCTTGTAAAGAAAAATTTTATTGGTCCTGGTATTGATGTACCTGCACCAGATTACGGAACCGGTGCAAGAGAAATGAGCTGGATAGTAGACACTTACCAATCATTGAAGCCTGGCGAAATAGATGCTGCGGGCTGTGTAACAGGAAAGCCAGTTACACAAGGTGGTGTTCGTGGTCGTACAGAAGCTACAGGTTTGGGTGTATATTTTGGAATACGTGAAGTATGTAATATGCCTGAAGTAATGAAAAGACAAGGGCTTGAAGTTGGTATAAAAGGTAAAACAGTTGTAGTTCAAGGTTTAGGAAATGTGGGTTATCATTCAGCGAAATTTTTTAGAGAAGGTGGCGCAAAAGTAATAGCGCTTGCAGAATACGAAGGCGCAATTATGAATGCAGATGGTTTAAATGAGGAAGCTGTTTTCCAACATAGAAAAGCAACGGGCTCTATTTTAAATTTTCCTGGTGCAACCAATCTGGCAAAAAACACCGATGCTTTAGAGCTAGAGTGCGATATCTTAATTCCTGCTGCGTTAGAAAATGTAATTAACGGCGAAAATGCATCAAACGTAAAAGCAAAAATAATCGGCGAAGCTGCTAATGGTCCATGTACTCCCGAGGCTGATGAAATTTTCCAGAAAAAAGGAATTCTTTGTGTGCCGGATATGTACCTGAATGCAGGTGGTGTAACCGTTAGTTATTTTGAGTGGTTAAAAAACCTGAGCCATGTTCGTTATGGCCGTATGGAAAAGCGTTTCACTGAAAATTTAAATTCGCACATATTAACCCAAATGGAAACGCTTACGGGCAAAATGGTAAACGATACTGAGCGTGCTTTTATTTTGCACGGTCCAGAGGAAGTAGATCTTGTACACAGTGGTTTGGAGGAAAGTATGATTGCCGCAACAAGAGAGATCATGGAGATCTGGTTATCAAATCCTGAAATTCCAGATATGAGAACAGCAGCCTATGTAAATGCAATTAATAAGGTTGCAACAAGCTATGGCGAGTTAGGAATTTTCCCTTAATATTTTTGAATACTTATTTATTAAAAGCCCTGGGTATTTTACTTGGGGCTTTTAATTTTAAATCATTTTCAGCTTTTGTTCGGCGTACTACGGCTGCGGTATTTTTTTGTACAAATGTGCCTGCGGCATTTGTACAAAAAAATACTTCCCTTCGTATGCCGCAGCCCGTCGACAGAATCACATTATGCAACATTTATGATGTGATAAGCAAGAATAATTTTTTCCACCATTTTTGGGTCGCTATATAATCTAATCAACCATACATTTGTCTCAAAATTTACAATGTATTCTCAAAACGAAACAGATTTTAGCAGAATAGCTGAAGCAATCCATTTTATAAAAAATAATTTTACAGCGCAACCAAGCCTTGAAGAAATTGCAAAGCATGTGCACGTAAGTCCAGCTCATTTTCAAAAAATGTTTGTTCAATGGGCAGGTGTAAGTCCCAAAAAATTTCTACAATACATTTCAATAAATTATGCAAAATCAAAATTAAGAAACGATCAGGCAACATTGTTTGATGCGGCTGTTGAAACAGGGCTATCAGGTACAGGAAGGCTGCATGATTTATTTATCAAAATAGAAGGTATGACTCCCGGAGAATATAAAAATGGTGGGGAAAATCTAATCATAAAATACAATTATGTAAACAGCGTCTTTGGCAAACTTATAATCGCAACAACAGAGATCGGTATCTGCCACATTGCATTTTATGAAGAGGAAGATGCTGCATTCAACTTTCTTTTAAAGACATTTCCAAATGCAAAATTTCTACAGGAAATAAATCCATCTAATCCCGACATACTAAAAATATTAACTAATGAATATAGTCCCGCGGGGAAAATAAAATTACATTTAAAAGGAACCTCTTTTCAATTAAAAGTTTGGGAGTCCTTACTCACTATTCCCTTTGGCGAACTTTCTACTTATGGCGAAATTTCTAAAAAAATAAAAAGTCCAAAAGCTGCACGTGCTGTGGGCTCAGCTATTGGTAAAAATCCTGTTGCGTTTTTAATACCATGCCACAGAGTTATACAATCTACCGGGTTATTTGGTGGCTACATGTGGGGAGAAAAGAGGAAATCCGTAATCATTGGTTGGGAAGCCTGCAAGTCGGATAAATAATTGGTCGGAAACGATTTCAGCCTCTACGTAACCTTTTTTATCTCTAGTTCTCTTGTGAAATTTTAATGAGTTGGAAACTCGGATACTTCTCTAAATTCATTCCCCTTTTTTTCAAAAACTGCACAATCGTTACCATTTGTAACAACCATAAAAGGAGCTTGAATTGTAGAGTTGTAATTCAACACCTGCCTCAAGGTGCTTTCAGAAAGTGGAACGTTCATTTCTTTACATTCTACTATTAAAAAAGCCTCAGCATCTTTATAAACGACTATATCAAAACGCTTTTTTACTTCGCCCATCTCTATCTTTTTTTCCACCGCAATTAATGCAGCGGGATAGTTTAAAACTTTAATTAAATAGTTTAAAAAGTTTTGCCTTACCCATTCTTCCGGTGTTATTATGTACCATCTTTTTCTAATAATACAAAAAATAACTTCTTTATCTTTCTCACTTTTTATTGAAGGCTTTTTGTCTGGATAAATAATTTTAATCATCTGTTGTAAATGTAATAAAATGCCCTTAGTTTGCTTGAGTTTTATGTGCCACAAATGGCCCTTAAAAATAAAAATCGTAATTTTAACCGAACAGAAAAAGTATGAAATCAAAAGAAGAAATAGTAGACAATTGGTTGCCGAGGTACACAGGCCAAGCATTAAAAGATTTTGGAGAGTACATCTTGCTCACAAATTTTAGTAACTATGTAACCATGTTTGCACAATGGAACAATGTTGAAATTGTAGCAATGGATAGACCAATGCAGTGCGCAACAGCCAATAATATTACGATAATTAATTTCGGTATGGGTAGTCCGGGCGCAGCTACGGTAATGGATTTACTTACTGCAATAAAACCTAAAGCGGTTTTGTTTTTAGGCAAATGTGGTGGTCTTAAAAAAAGGAATAAAATTGGCGATTTAATTTTACCAATTGCAGCTATAAGAGGTGAAGGTACAAGCAACGATTATTTTCCGCCCGAAGTCCCGGCGATGCCATCATTTGCTCTCCAAAAAGCTATCTCTACAACAATAAGAGACTACGAGCAAGATTACTGGACCGGTGTATGTTACACCACAAACAGAAGGGTTTGGGAACATGATGAAGTTTTTAAAGAGTATCTACAAAAAGTTCGTGCTTATGCAATTGACATGGAAACGGCAACTATTTTTACAGTAGGTTTTTACAATAAAATACCAACCGGTGCTTTGTTGCTAGTAAGCGATAGCCCTATGGTGCCTGAAGGTGTAAAAACAGAAGCGAGCGACAAAGCTGTAACATCTAATTTCGTAGAACAGCACCTTAAAATCGGTATCGATTCATTAAAGCAATTAATGAATGACGGCTTAACAGTTAGGCATTTGAAATTTTAATATTTTGCGCATGTTGCCTTTGGTGCAAATAAAAAATTTAAATATTTCATTTGAGCAGGAAAAGAAAACTGTTCAAGCAGTAAAGAATATTTCTTTCAATATACCAAGTGGTAAAATAACAGCGTTAATTGGCGAAAGCGGTTCAGGTAAATCTGTAACCGCTTTGTCATTTTTACAATTGTTGCCTACACAAGCCAAGACAACTGGTAGCATTTTATTTAGCGATGATGGGCTTAGCGATGTCAACCTCCTAAACCTTCCTGTTGTTAAAATGCAAAAGCTACGTGGCAATAAAATTGCGATGATTTTTCAAGAGCCAATGACTTCGTTAAACCCAGTTCATACATGTGGAGCACAGGTTATGGAAGCATTGATGTTGCATAAAAAAATAAACAGAAAAACTGCAGAACTTGAAACAATTGAATTGTTTAAAAAAGTTGATTTGCCTAAGCCGGAGCAAATGATAAATCGTTATCCACATCAAATTAGTGGTGGACAAAAGCAACGGGTTATGATTGCAATGGCGATGTCTTGCAACCCGGCTTTTCTTATAGCTGATGAGCCAACGACGGCTTTGGATGTGAGGGTGCAGAAAAATATTTTGTTGTTGCTCAAAAAACTTCAAGCTGAAAATGGCATGGGTATTTTATTAATTACCCATGACCTTTCTTTGGTTGCAGATGTAGCAGACGAAATAGCTGTAATGTACAAAGGTGAATTGGTTGAAACCGGGAAAGCAAATATTGTTTTAACCCAGCCTGAACATTTATATACAAAAGCTTTGCTTGCTTGTAAGCCATCCGGAGCAAGAAAAGGAAAAAAATTAAGTGTTGTAGCCGATGTTCTCAACGGAAAAATAATTGAAGAAAATATACCCACAAATAATATCGGTATAACAACTACCCCAAAGGTTTTAAGAGTTGAAAACCTGCATGTTAAATTTGCTGCTGCAAAAAATATATTTAGGAAAGCAACAGAATATTTTAATGCTGTAGATGATGTAAGTTTTACCGTAAATAAAAATGAAACTGTAGGTTTAGTAGGGGAGAGTGGTTGTGGTAAAACAACTTTGGGAAGGGCTATTTTAGGACTCGTAAAATCTTCTTCTGGCAATGTTATTTTTAATGATAAAAATATTGCTTCTTACAACAACAATGAAATGCGTGTAGTACGCAAAGAATTGCAAATAGTTTTTCAAGATCCATATGGATCTTTAAACCCACGATTGAGTATTGGTGATGCTATTGTAGAACCCATGAGCGTTCACTTTTCGACCATGCACAAAAACGAGCGAAAGCAAAAAGCTATTCATTTATTGGAACAAGTGAATATGGGGGCAGATTCCTTTAACAGGTATCCGCATCAATTTAGTGGTGGGCAAAGGCAACGAATTTGTATTGCCCGAGCTTTGGCACTAGAGCCAAATTTTTTAATTTTTGATGAAAGTGTTTCTGCTTTGGATGTTAGTGTTCAAGCACAGGTACTAAATTTAATAAACGATCTAAAAGCCAAATACAATTTTACTTCAATATTTATTTCTCATGACCTTTCTGTTATTCATTACATAAGCGATCGGGTAATGGTAATGCACAAAGGCAAGATAATTGAGCAGAATATGGCAGATGAGATTTTTTATCATCCAAAAGAAAATTATACCAAAGAATTGCTGAATGCAGTATCAGGTATAAAATTTGCACTATAAATTTGAAGTTTAAAACGTACCTTCGCCCACTTTAAGAAAATCATGCCGTAACATGATAAGTGCCTTTTTAGTAAAATGAAGGCTTATTCTCAGCAGAAATCCCTTCTGAACGGCATGTAATAACAATTTAAAATTATATTACTGCATGAAATTATCTCAGTTCACTTTCGATCTTCCTTTAAACCTTATTGCTCAAAATCCCGCCAAGCGCAGAGAAGATAGCCGCATGATGGTGATAAACCGTAAAACGGGCAATATTGAAAACAGACACTTTAACGATATACAAGAGTACTTTGATGACAAAGATGTATTTGTAGTAAACAACACCAAAGTTTTTCCCGCACGTATGTATGGTCGCAAAGAAAAGACAGGTGCTAAAATTGAAGTTTTTTTATTGCGTGAATTGAACAGACCAAACAAATTATGGGATGTTATTGTTGACCCTGCACGTAAAATTAGAGTTGGTAACAAATTATATTTTGGTGAAAATGATGAACTTGTTGCAGAAGTAATCGATAATACCACCAGCCGTGGAAGAACAATCCGTTTTTTATGGGATGGTACGGACGAGGAATTTAGAACAATGCTTGATTTTATGGGCGAAACTCCTTTGCCTAAATACATAAAGCGCAAACCTGAAGAAGAAGATAAAGAAAGATACCAAACTGTATATGCGAAGCACGAAGGTGCAGTAGCTGCGCCAACAGCGGGCCTACACTTTAGCAAAGAACTTATTAAAAGATTGGAAATTAAAGGTGTTCGTTTTGCAGAAGTGACGCTTCATACAGGCTTAGGAACTTTTAGACCGATTGAGGTAGAAGACTTAAGCAAGCACAAAATGGATGCTGAATATTACAAAATAGATGAAACAGCGTGTGGAATTGTAAACAAAGCAAGAGAAAGTAGTCATAGAATTTGCAGTATTGGTACAACGACCATGCGTGCTATGGAAACGTCATATACTGCTCAACGCATGCTTAAACCGTCTGAAGGGTGGACGAATAACTTTATACATCCACCATATAATTTTAATATAGCAGATTCATTGGTTACCAATTTCCATCTACCAAAAACAAGTTTATTAATTATGGCTTGTGCTTTTGCAGGATATGATTTGATGATGGAAGCTTATAAGAAAGCAATTAAAGATAAATATCGCTTTTTCAGTTACGGAGATTCGATGTTAATCATCTAATCTTTTGATAATAAATGAATTAAGAGCATCCTATACGGATGCTTTTTTCATTTATGGGCAAAAAAAAGGGGCCGTGATGGAAATCGCAGCCCGTATTAATCCAATATCCTATGAAAAACCATACTTAAAACGCACACTGATATGATATTATTGTGTAACGGGTAAAAAATAGTTTTTTTCTACTAAATAGCTAACTTTCATCTATAAATAAATAGGATGCGTACTATAAACGACTGGTTGAACGAATACGGTGAAAGCCATAAAAATGAAACAAACAAACTCATTCATTGGATTTGCGTACCTGCAATCGTTTTTTCTATTCTAGGTTTGTTATACGCAGTCAAATTGCCTTTTTACTTATCGGGCTATCAGTTAAATGCCGGAATTATTGTAAGTACAATAGGTTTGATATATTACTTCTCACTATCGGCAAGTTTATCGGTAGGTATGTTTTGTTATCTCGCACTTTGTATGCTCTTGGCTAACTTAATAGAAAAAAGCGGCATTTTGCCCTTGTGGCTTTTTTCTGTTATCGTATTTGTATTGGCTTGGCTAGGTCAATTTTATGGTCATAAAATAGAAGGTAAAAAACCTTCGTTTTTAAAAGATATTCAGTTCTTAATGATTGGTCCGGCTTGGTTAATGAGTTTCATTTATAAAAAAATAGGAGTGGCATTGTAATTTATCAGATTAAAGATTCAAGCCAAACTTTTCTCCCAGTTCTTTTAAATCGTTTACAACAGAATCTCCTATTGGAATTCCACCCGTTCTCCTTTCCTTTTCCATCGCCGTTTCCGGCTCGCCGGGAATGACAACTTTTTCATTTTCGTCTACAGGAGTGGCATTTTTAAATGCTTGTATCCATTGGTCCATATCTTTTTTAAAATCGGTTGCAGGTCTAAATGCATCAATGCGCATGGCGCCAAAAAAATGGCCAATACCTTTTCCGGGCATGTTTGCAGGCATAGGAATATATGTAGGAAAGGGCGGTACCCAAGGCCCATAATTTGCCCCACTTAAAACACCGGAAAAAATATCAACAATGCTGCCAAGCATATAACCTTTGTGACTACTGCCTTCCCTGTTACCACCCAATGGCAATAATGCGCCACCATCTTTTAGTTCGTGCGCATTTAAACTTTTTCCACCTTCTTTAGTTTGTACCCAACCTTCAGGTACAGGTTTATTTTTTCTTTGTAATATCTCTAGCTTGCCATTAGCGGCGGTTGTGGTAGCAAAATCTGCTACAAATGCAGCCTCTTTACCCGCCGGTATTGCAACAGCAATTGGATTTGTGCCAAGCATTTTTTCCCTGCTAAAAGTTGGCGCAACAAGGGCCGAAGCATTCGTCATAGAAATACCAATCATATCATGTGGCAATGCCATCATTGCATGATGACCGGCGATGCCATAGTGATTACTGTTTTGTACACTTACCCAGCCTGTGCCTACATTTTTCGCTTTAGCAATTGCAACCTGCATCGCAAAAGGCGCTACTACTAAACCCAAGCCCGAATCCCCATCTACGACGGCAGTTGAGGGTGTTTCATGTACAATTTTTATTAAAGGGTTTGAATTGATACGACCCATTTCCCAAAGACGAACGTAGCCGCTCAAACGTGCAACACCATGGCTGTCTACACCTCTTAAATCTGCACTCAGTAAAGTTTCTGTGGCAATAGTTGCATCTTTTTGCGAACAGCCTATTTTTAAAAAAATGCTTTTTGCAAAGGATGATAAATGCTCGTAAGTAAAAAGTTGATCCATCTTGCGAAGTTAATGTATGGGGGGATGGAGGGCAAAAGATATCAAACGATTGACAATACACTTATATAACAGACTTCATGGTATCCACTCTTAAAATTGAATGTGTTTTCGTTTTTATCTAAGAATAGAAATAATTATAAAAGTTCCGTGGTCAGTTGTCCTTCGTCGGTGGTCTTCTCCACGAAATTCATTATTTTGCATCCATGCAACAATACCTTTCTTTGGTTAAAAATATACTTGAAAACGGAACAGATAAAAGTGACAGAACCGGTACAGGAACCAGAAGTATTTTTGGCTACCAGATTCGCTTTAACCTAGCAGAAGGCTTTCCATTGGTTACGACAAAAAAGGTTCATATGCGGAGTATTATCCATGAGCTGCTTTGGTTTTTAAAGGGAGAAACTAATATTGCCTACCTAAAAGAAAATAATGTAAAAATATGGGATGAATGGGCTGATGAAAATGGGAATTTGGGTCCGGTATATGGTAAACAATGGCGGAGTTGGGAGGCTACAAATGGGGTAGAAATTGATCAGGTAAAAGATGTAATTCACCAGTTAAAAACAAATCCTGACAGCCGAAGAATAATTATAAGCGCATGGAATGTGGCTGATTTATCAAAAATGAAATTGATGCCGTGTCATTGCTTATTTCAGTTTTACACAAGCGCTCCTGATGAAAATGGAAAAAGAAAATTAAGTTGCCAATTGTATCAACGAAGTGCGGATGTTTTTCTGGGGGTTCCTTTCAACATTGCATCTTACGCTTTGCTTACTATGATGATTGCGCAGGTTTGCGATATGGAGTTGGGTGATTTTGTACATAGTTTTGGAGATGTGCATTTATACAGCAATCATTTTGAACAGGCAAAACTTCAGTTGGTCAGACAGCCGTTTGCATTACCGCAAATGAAGTTGAACCCTGCCATAAATGATATCTTTAGTTTTAAATATGATGATTTTGAATTAGTAAATTATCAATCTCATGCCGGTATTAAAGCACCTGTAGCAGTTTAAATAGGAATATAAAACTCATATAGAAATAATTTAATTGTCAGAACCCAATACCACAAAAACAATGCTTTCATTAATCGTTGCAGCATCAACAAACAATGCGATAGGCAAACAAAACAGTATGCTTTGGCATTTACCCGAAGATTTAAAATTTTTTAAAAATACAACTTGGGGTATGCCTGTAATAATGGGTAGAAAGACTTTTGAGGCTGTAGGGAAACCATTACCGGGCAGAACCAATATTATTGTCACCACAAATAAAGAATGGAGCGCAGAAAATACTATTACTACTTCAAGTATTGAAGAGGCGATTAACGTTGCAAAGGAATGCAATGCAAATGAAATATTTATAACAGGCGGTGGAGAAATTTACAAACAAACATTGCCTACAGCAGATAAAGTTTATCTAACAAGGGTTCATACTGAAATAGATGGGGATGCTTTTTTTCCTGTGCTGGATATGGAACTATGGGAAATTATTTTTGAAAAACATGTAAAGGCAGACGAAAAAAATAAATTCGATATGACGTTTCAAACATGGGTGAGGAAATGATTTACTAATTAACTGATCCTTAAAGTCGCCGCTATTGTATTCTCCTTTTCAACTTTCAAAAAAGTATTTAAAATATTATCTTACTTCATCTAATGGAAAAGGTCATGGTGTGCACTCCCCTTTCGTTTTTAACTTTATCAAATATGTTTTAACCGACAAAACAACATATGAGTGTTACAAGCCGATTGAAAAATTGCGACAGGATTTGTTGGTTAATGATAATATCATAGAAGTAGAGGATTTTGGCGCAGGTTCGACAATTATCAAAACAAAAAATAGAATTGTTAAAAGTATAGCAGCATCTTCTTTAAAACCTAAAAAGTATAGCCAGTTACTATTTAGAATTATAACATACTACAAAAAAATAAACGTTTTAGAACTCGGCACTTCTTTAGGAACGACAACAGCTTATTTGGCTTCTTCAGTAAATGCAACTGTAACCACAATGGAAGGTTCAAAAAATATTGCTGCAATTGCCATCCATAATTTTTCTTTACTTGGTTTAGATAATATCGAAATAATACAAGGTGATTTTGATAGTACGCTACCACTTTATCTATCGTCAAATAAGAAAATTGATTTTGTTTTTTTAGATGGTAATCATCGCAAAGTTCCAACGCTTAAATACTTTGAAGAAATACTTTGTAATGCGAATAAAGAAACTTTTTTTGTTTTTGACGATATACATTGGAGTAAAGAAATGGAAGAAGCTTGGGAAATTATAAAGCAGCATGAACAAGTTACACTCACCATTGATTTATTTTTTATAGGTATTGCATTATTAGGAAATAATTTTAAAGAGAAACAACATTTTGCAATTCGATTTTAAATTTGCATATCTTACGATTAATACATTTATATATGACGATTGGAGTTTTAAAGGAGCCGGGCAAAGAAACAAGAGTCTCTCTGTTACCCGAACATGTTGTCGTTTTAAAAAAGCAACAGGTTAATGTGATGATTGAAAATAATGCAGGCATAAATGCTTTCGCAGCCGATGCACAATATGAAGCTTCGGGTGCTTCTCTAAGTTCTAGGAATGATGTATTAAAAAATTCCGATATAATTTTATCTATAAGCCCACTAAGTAATGAGGATATTGCTTTGTGCGAGGGCAAAATTCTTTTTGGGTTTTATCAACCATTGTTTAATGCGGAACAAATAAAACTTTTGGCAGCAAAAAACTTTACTGTATTTAGTATAGATATGTTGCCACGAACAACCCGTGCACAAAGTATGGATGTATTGAGTAGCCAGGCAAATATTGCAGGCTACAAAGCAGTTTTATTGGCGGCTAATTTGTTCCCAAAATATTTCCCAATGTTTATGACAGCCGCAGGAAGCATTCCGCCGGCAAAAATGCTCATCCTTGGTGCAGGTGTTGCCGGCTTACAGGCAATTGCTACAGCAAAAAGATTAGGTGCTGTTGTGGAAGTTTTTGATACACGACCGCAGGTTAAAGAAGAGGTGATGAGCCTTGGGGCAAAGTTTGTGGAGGTGGAAGGCGCAGCAGATGCAGCCAGTGCAGGTGGTTATGCTGTTGAACAATCGGCAGAATTTATGGCTCGGCAAAAAGCACGAATTGCTGAGAGTGTTGCAAAGGCTGATATTATTATCACCACGGCTGCGATACCGGGTAAAAAAGCCCCTGTGCTGATAACAGAAGAAATGATTGCGGGTATGAAGAACGGTTCCGTTATAATTGATTTGGCAGCATCTACCGGTGGTAATACGGCCTATACAAAAAATGATGAAACTGTTGTTGTAAATGGTGTTTCAATAGTTGGTAATTCAGCTTTAGCTGCAGATATGCCAAGCGATGCCAGTAAATTATACGGGAAAAATATTTTAAATTTTTTGCAGCTTATCATTAATAAAGAAGGTCAATTAAACTTAAACTTTGAAGATGATCTGGTAAAAGGGACTTGTATTGCTAATGGCGGTGTAGTGACTAATGATAGAGTAGCATCTTTATTATCAATCTAAACTAATCATAATCTAATTGACAAAAATTTCTATTTAATTGACTAAAACATATGGAACAAATTTTTACTTTTTTTAATGAAAATCAACAAATAATCTACATGGTTATTTTGATGATTTTTTTGGGTATTGAAGTTATTGGTCGTGTGCCAAGTGTACTGCATACACCATTAATGAGCGGAGCAAATGCCATACATGGTGTGGTAATTATTGGTGCCCTAATAGTAATGGGTGAGGCTTCGCCTGATAATTATCTTGCATTGATACTTGGTTTTTTGGCGGTGGTTTTAGGAACCTTAAATGTAGTGGGTGGCTTTGTGGTAACAGACAGAATGCTGGAAATGTTTAAAAAGAAAAAATAGGAAACGATTGGTCATTGCGACTGACATGTTTGTAACTATTACAAAAGATTATATTATGAGGCTTTTATTAATAGCAATCATCAATTACCAAAAAATATAAATAGAACATGTTTTCATCTATACTCAATATTATTTACTTAATAGCTTCGGTAACATTTATAATAGGTTTAAAAATGTTGTCCCGTCCTGAGTCTGCCCGTAAGGGAAATTTAATAGCAGCAGGTGGAATGGGGCTTGCAATATTTGGTACCATCTTTTTATATCAAAGCTCTGATGGCGTGCATCTTGGTAATTTACCATGGATGTTTGGTGCGTTGGTTATTGGTGGCGTGTTAGGTGCAGTAAGCTCACGAAAAGTGAAGATGACGCAAATGCCTGAAATGGTTAGTTTGTTTAATGGAATGGGAGGTGCTTGTGCAATGCTTATTTCGTTGATAGAATTCAACCACATTAGCGGGAGCCCAATTGCGTTAGGGCATTATATTGCAATTGTTCTTGGGCTTATTATTGGCAGTATTTCTTTTGCAGGAAGTTTAATTGCGTATTTAAAATTAAGTGGTAAGCAAAAAGATATCAGCTTTAGTGGGCAGCATATTTTCAACCTTGTTTTGTTTGCTATTATTTTGATAGGTGCTATTTTAACCTACAATGTTTCTCCTGAGAATGCACCAACTTATTTTTATGCAACTTTTGGCTTGGCTATTTTATACGGAGTATTTTTTGTACTTCCAATTGGCGGTGCAGATATGCCTGTGGTCATTTCTTTGCTTAACTCTTTAACGGGCGTAGCTGCGGCTTGTGGCGGTTTTTTGTACAACAACAAAGCCATGCTCACAGGCGGTATTTTGGTTGGTGCAGCCGGTACGTTGCTTACGGTATTAATGTGTAAGGCAATGAATAGAAGTTTGCTCAATGTAATTATTGGCAACTGGGGCGGCAGCAATGCAGCAGCAGGTTCAACACAGGAAGGTGGCAGTTTTAAAGAGGTATCAACAAGCGATGCAGCCATGTTAATGAGCTATGCAAAAAAAGTAGTAATTGTACCTGGTTATGGTTTGGCTGTAGCGCAGGCGCAACATACTTGCCATGAGTTAGAAAAAATACTGACAGATAAGGGTGTGGAAGTTTCTTATGCAATACATCCGGTTGCCGGTCGTATGCCTGGGCACATGAACGTTTTATTAGCAGAAGCTGATGTGGCTTATGAAAAGTTAGAAGAAATGGAAGATGCTAATGCCAATTTTAAAACAACAGATGTAGTATTGATTTTAGGGGCTAACGATGTAGTAAATCCTGCAGCAAAAAACGACCCGGCGTCACCCATTTACGGTATGCCAATTTTAGAAGTAGAAGATGCAAAAACTGTTATAGTAAACAAGCGTAGCATGAAGCCCGGATATGCAGGAATTGAAAATGCACTTTTTTATCAGCCAAAAACGTCTATGCTATTTGGAGATGCAAAGAAAGTGTTGCAGGATTTGTGTGCGGAGGTAAAAGCTACCTAAAATCCTTTAGGTTTTACATAACATTTAGGAGTGTAAATTTATACATGTTTCAGAGGCGCTATCATGTTGTTTTGCATAATTTAAATTTGATTAAAAAACTGTATCTCTCTAAGAGTGTTTTAATTATCTTTTTATTTTTCTGTATTTTTATTGATGTAAACGCACAAAATTTTTTGGCTAACGCAGATTTTGAGCAATTAAATAACTGCACAGAATATCATCAGGATTGTTCATCAGAAGCGTGGTTTTATATTAAACCTTCTGCAACGCCCCTTTTTACACCCAACGTTGTTCCAAAGCCCTTCAGTGGAATGGACTTAATGATTCTCCCGATTGAAAATATTTACGGAGGCCAAAAAAAAAGACAGTTTGTTTATACAATGTTTTGTTGTGATTTGCAGAAAGGTAAAGATTACAAGCTTTCTTTTTATATTAATGCAGCCGGCACAACTTTTTATGGGCTAGATTTTTATTTTCAAAAAAATGAGTTCACTTCGGCAAATTTTTATGCAGATGCTGTTGTGCCTTCTATTCATATTTCCGACAGCGATATTGTTAACGAATTAGGTGGGTGGAATTATGTTGAGAAAATATACACCGCAACAGGAAATGAAAAATTTTGTTTGCTTGGTAATTTATCAAAAAATAAGTTTGACTTTTCTCCTTATCAGAGAATGAATAAGGGTGGCGATGTATTTTATTTTATTGATGACATCGTATTTCAACCGGTAATACCACAGCCGCTTTGTACTGACTATAAATTAAACATCGCCAAATTATACAATCAA
This sequence comes from Chitinophagales bacterium, assembly GCA_038225275.1. Taxonomy (GTDB): domain Bacteria; phylum Bacteroidota; class Bacteroidia; order Chitinophagales; family Chitinophagaceae; genus Ferruginibacter. Next base: position 21,176 of record JBBREY010000025.1, read on the forward strand.
AATTTAAGGCATACTGAATTAGTATTGGTTGAAAGGAAAGATGAAATTATAAAGGATACAATTACAATACCTGCTGTTTTTTTTGAGACAGATAAATCATTTTTAAAACCAGTGTTTAAAAAATTATTGGATAGTCTGATCTTAAATTTGACTAAAAAAAATGTTGTCAATATATCTATAGAAGGTCACACCGACAGTAGAGGAACCTGGCAAAGAAATACCACATTATCATCTGAAAGAGCAGTAGCTGTTAAAACATATTTTCTATCTAAAATGCTCTTGCCAAAACAACTGATTTCTACTTCAGGCAAAGCATCTGCTCTGCCTGTTGCCGACAATGCAACTGAGGAAGGTAGGGCAAAAAACAGAAGAGTTGAAATTATATTGGCTTACACAGATAAAATGGAGTAAAATTTTTTGTTACCGTGATTGAAAAAAAATATTTCCTGCTTTGATAATAGGATGTTTAAAAGTCGGTAGCGTTTTAAAAAATAATGTTGTTAGACGGAATATTATTTTCTCTTGCAAACCCACAGAATTCTTAACAAGAAATAGTGTGATTTTATGAAGCGATTTTTGCATCTTTGTAATGGTACTTTTAAACCCTTTTCTCAGTATTAGAAATATTTTAAAATATGAACAAATTCTTTTTAATATTATTATCACTTCCACTTTTTTCTGTAGCACAACAGAACCCCCTGATAGTTGAAGGTTCAGGCTCTAACATTTACATTAACCATACTGCAGCCCCGAAGGAGAATTTTTACAGTATTGGCAGACTTTATAACATAAGCCCAAAAGATGTGGCGCCATTTAATAAACTTTCATTAGAAAATGGATTAAGCATTGGTCAAACGGTTAAAGTTCCTTTAAAGCCTATAAATTTTACACAAACAAATAATGTGGCTGTAGATGAAGTTGCAGTTCCGGTTTACCATAAAGTTTCAGCAAGTGAAACGCTTTTTCAGGTGAGCAATAAATTTGAAAAAGTATCTGCTGGGTCTTTAAAAAAATGGAATAATCTAAATTCTGATAATATCAGCGAGGGGCAGAATTTAATTGTTGGATATTTGAAAGTAAAAAAAGATCTTTCAGCATTTGCAACGCAAGGAACAAAAATACCGAAAGCAGAAACAGATTTAGTGAATGCATCATTAAAAGAAAAAGTAGCAAAAAAACAGGAAGAAATTAAAAAAGTTGATGTTGATGTAAAGGCTAAAATTGAAGAGGTGAATGTACAGAAAAAGGTTGAGACTCCTGAAAAGCCAGTTGCAAAAGCTACTTCAGTGCAGCAAATTATTACCGGAAATAAAGAAGGTTTTTTCAAATCTGCATTTAATAATACAGGAAAAGAGGAAGAGGGCGCAGCCGGCATTTTTAAAAGTACAAGTGGCTGGGAGGATGCAAAATATTATTGCCTTCATAATACTGCGGAGCAAAATAGTATTGTAAAAATTACTAACCCTGCAAATGGGAAGTTTGTTTATGCTAAAGTATTGGATGTTATGCCTGATTTAAAACAGAATAATGAACTGTCTGTAAGAATTAGCAGTGCAGCTGCTGAGGCGCTTGGTGTTGATGGTACATCTAATTTTAATTGCAAAATAAACTACTAATTCAAGTTGTAATTAGTGAGCTATTTTGTAAATCTGTAGCCCCTTAAAAAGTCTTTTATTTCCATTTTCTTTTTACCTTCCAACTGTAATGTTGTTATATTCATATAGCAATCTTTACAGGCAAACTGCAAAAATGTTTTTTCATCTGTTTTAAAATTTCCTGGTGCTACATCCGGTATTTCCTTAACTTTTTCCGCTGCAAATATTTTAAGTGTTTTTCCATTAAGCTGTGTATATGCAGCAGGGTAGGGCGATAAGCCACGAATTAAATTATAAATATCGTTTGAATTTTTTGCCCAATCAATATTACCGGTTTCAGTGAATAATTTGGGTGCATGCATAATTTCACCATCAATGTTCTGTTGCGGTGTTTCTGCCAGTTTATCATCGGCAAGTAATTCAATGGTTTTAACCAGTAATGCTGCACCAACTTCTTTCATTCTGTCATGTACAGTTCCTGCATTGTCATCCTCTTTAATTTCTATTTTTTCTGACAGTAAAATATTTCCTGTATCAATTTCCTGTTGTAGTTTGAAAGTAGTTACACCTGTAAATTTTTCTCCATTAATTATAGCCCAGTTTATTGGCGCAGCGCCTCTGTACTGTGGCAGTAAAGAGCCGTGGACATTGATGGTTCCGAGAGCAGGCATGTTCCAAACGATTTCTGGTAACATTCTAAAAGCAACCACGGTTTGTACATCGGCGTTTAATGCTCTTAATTCTTCTATAAAGTCAGGATTTTTTAATTTCTCTGGTTGAAGGATGTTTAACTTGTTTTCTACTGCATACTTTTTCACTGCACTTTGCTGTAATTGTAAGCCACGTCCGGACTGCTTATCAGGAGCTGTAATTACGCCCACAATGTTACAACCAGCTTTTACCAAAGCATCTAAACTTGCAACTGCAAACTCCGGCGTTCCCATAAAAACAATTCGTAAATTCTTGTAATTCTCGGTCATAGATGCAAAGGTAGGATTCAAAATTTAAGGAACTTTGCTTTAAACCTTTATTCAAAATCTCTGTACAATAAATATTCTTTTCTTCTTGCTTTAAATTTTACCAAATCTTTGCTCCAGCTTTTTCTTATTTCTTTTTCGGTAGTGCCTTTTTTTATCTGGCTCATTAGTTCATCGTTACCGGCGAGTTTATTAAAGAATTTATTCACAAGGAAAAAGCTATCCTTCCCCGGAAATAGTTTATAAGCTCCTATTAAATATTTCAACTGAATTTTATTGTCTACTTTTTTTAAAATTTCAGCAACTGTTCCTGATAAATTCCAACCGTAACAAAGTTGGTTAAAGCATTTACTGCTTTTTGCACCCTCATTCGGTTTTGGTGTAAAAGAAAATAATTTATTGCTGTATGTTGGGTGACCATAAATCTGAAACGGCTTTTCTGTACCCCTGCCCTCACTTAAAACGGTACCTTCAAAAAAGCAGGTACTCGGGTACAAATAAATGGATTGCATTTCTTTAAGATTAGGGGAAGGATTTACTGGTAAAATATACTTTGTGTTATGATCGTAGTTTTTACATTTAATAACTTGTACATGAAATGGTGTATCTACTGTAGGCTTTGTTTTTACGTTTGCCCTATTTATTTCGTTGGCTTTTGCAGACAATAAATTTTCACCTGCAAGCATTAACGCATATTCACCCATGGTCATTCCATAAACGATTGGTATTTGCTGCATTCCAACAAAACTTTTAAAGGCAGGCTTTAGTACTGGCCCATCTACATAAAAGCCGTTGGGGTTGGGTCTGTCTAAGATCATTAACGGTGTATGATTTTCCAAGCAAGCCTCTAATACATATTCCAGTGAAGAAATAAAGGTGTAAAAGCGAACGCCAACATCCTGGATATCGAATAATACTATATCTACATTTTTAAAGTCATCTGCGATAGGTTTTTTATGATTTCCATATAAGCTTATTACAGGGAGGCCTGATTTTTTATCAAACCCATCGTCTACATGTTCTCCAGCATCAGCAACCCCTCTGAAACCATGCTCAGGTCCAAAAATCTTGACAATATTTATTCCTCTATTTAATAAAGTATCTACAAGGTGTGTTCCACCAACCATACTCGTTTGATTGGCAAAAACGGCTATTTTTTTTCCTTTAAGCAGCGGTATGTAAGTATCCATCCTTTCAGCACCTGATATTACACTATTTGACTGATGTTGTGCAAAAGTTGTAATGTGAAAAATCCCTGTAAAGGCGATAGTAAATATTAATTGCTTCATGATTCAAAGTTGGTACATATTTTTAAATGACGGCACCATGATATTAATTATCTTGCACAATCTTAAAATTTAACAATAAAAATAAAATTTATGGCAGAGGTTAAAAGCGGTGATGTTGTAAAAGTGCATTATACCGGTAAGCTTACAAACGGTGAGCAATTCGATTCTTCCACAGGGCGTGAACCATTGGAGTTTACAGTAGGAGCAGGACAAATGATTGCAGGTTTTGATGCAGCATTACCCGGTATGAAAGTGGGAGACAAAAAAACCATAAACATAGCAGCAAAAGATGGTTACGGCGAAACGGATGAAACTGCTATTATTGAGTTTCCAAAAGAAAATGTACCGGCAGATATGAAGCTGGAAGTTGGTCAGCAACTTACCCTTAGTAATGAGCAGGGGCAGCCTTTTCCGGTAGTTGTAATAGAAGTAAAAGATGATATTGTAATTTTAGATGCTAACCATTTTTTAGCAGGAAAAGAATTGGTTTTTGATATTGAGTTGGTTTCAATAGGCGAGTAAGTTTTACCGCTAAGCCGCCAAGGCGTAAAATTTAAAGCAGCTTAATACGCTGCTTTTTTGTTGAGTAAGATATTCTTTGCCACTCTGCGTCTTTGCGGTAAAATCCATATTAAAATATTCCTTTGGCGTCTTTCCGCCTTTGCGGTTCATTTCCTAATCGCTAATTTCACAGTCTTAAATTTTTAAAAATGATACAAATAAATAAAGATGCTTTAGTAGAAAGATTTATGCGGTACGTGCAAGTAGATACACAGAGTGATCCCGAGAGCAACAGCTTTCCAACTACAGAAAAACAAAAAGATTTAAGTAAAATACTAGAGGCAGAATTAAAAGCAATGGGTTTATCAAATGTTGAGCTCGATGAGTTTGGTTATGTGTATGCAACCATACCTGGTAACAGTGATAAGCAAAATATTCCTGCAATATGTTTTTGCAGCCATGTAGATACTGCGCCTGATTGTAGCGGCAAAAATGTAAAACCAATTCTTCATAAAAATTATGATGGTACAGATATTATTTTACCCGATGATGCTACACAAATCTTAAGCGCAACAAAATCACCCTATTTAAAAACACAAATTGGTGGCGATATTATTACAGCAAGTGGCAATACATTATTGGGTAGCGATGATAAAGCCGGTGTATCAATTATTATGCAGGCGGCACAATATTTAATGGATAATCCAGCCGTAAAACATGGTGATATCAAAATTGTTTTTACGCCAGATGAAGAAGTTGGAAAAGGTGTTGCAAAAATAGATATGCAAAAAGTAGGCGCACAGTTTGGCTACACATTGGATGGGGGAGAAGCCGGAAGTTTAGAAGATGAATCATTCAGTGCCGATGGCGCTACAATTACCATCAATGGCGTAATAGCTCATCCTGGTTATGCAAAAGGAAAACTAAAAAATGCTATAAAAATTGCGGGGGAGATTTTAAATGCGCTGCCCAAAAATGAATGGAATCCTGAGAATACAGAAAAGCGGGAAGGCTTTGTACATCCTGTTGCTGTAAATGGAATTGCAGAAAAAACAACCATTGCTTTTATCGTGAGAGATTATACAAGAGAAGGTTTAACAAGTCACCATAGTCGTCTTAAAAAAATTGCTGAACAAGTAGTTGCAAAATATGCAGGCGTTACAATGGAGTATGTGCAAACTGAGCAATACAGAAACATGAAGGAGGTTTTAGACCAACATCCACAGGTTGTTGCAAATGCTGCAGAAGCCATCAAACGCAGTGGCTTAGCGGTTATACAGGAAAATATACGCGGTGGTACAGATGGTAGCCGTTTAAGTTATATGGGTTTGCCTTGTCCAAATATTTTTACTGGTATGCAAAATATTCATGGCAAGCAAGAGTGGATTGGCGTGAATGATATGATGAAAGCCGCCGAAACCATTGTGCATTTGTGTATGGTGTGGGAGGAAGGAGGTAAATAAGGAATTGGGAATTAGGGATTTGTTATGGTGCTGTTTACTCACAAACTTTTTTGATCATTTGTTCGGGCTATCCGTTACAATCTTTTGTTCGTACCTCACAAAAGTATTACCACTTTTATCCCGCAGCCCTTCATCAGTTAATCTACTTTCAACTTTTATTGCGAAATAGATTAGCGTCTACACAACTTTATAATTCTTATAATCAAACAACCTCACGCCAAAAAGTTTCTCTGTCATATTTTTAAAATGATCTTTGGCAGATAATTTATTTTTTGTTTCGTTATAATTAAATTTCCATTTTACTTCGGCTATCTTTTGCTGCATTACTTTAGGGTGCGTATGTGTATACTTTTGTAATGCATTAACCAGTTGATCTGTATAATTTTCAGGTACAGTTATATTGTTTTCATCAAAATCTCCATTGTGATAAATTTTCGCTTTGTAATCATTTTTAGTCTTCATAATTAAAGGACTTTGTACCCAGCCATAATGGTGTATATAAGCATTTAATTTTTTTACATTAAGCTTTTTATTATCATCTTTTCTAAAGCCCTGTGCATCTCTGTATGAATAAATGTTTTTATTATTTTTTATAATTCTTACTTCGTTTCTATACCAGTTCGCCTCTATACCAATGTAATCGTATGAGCCAAAAAAATGTCGGTATTTAAATAATAATCCGTCAACGTTTTTATCATCTTTCCATAGACTCATCGCCTTTCTTATTTCTTCATACCCATCCTCATGTAACACTTCATCGCCCTGTATATACATGCACCAATCAGCATCTGCAGGTATCTCTTTAAAAGCTTTGTCAGTTTCTGATGCCAATACTTTTCCGTTTGCACTCAATGTAAAATCCCACTCGGTATCAATAATTTTTACTTTGCTATCTATGTTTTCAACAAGTGCTCTTGTTCCATCAATTGATACGCCAACGGCCACTATAACTTCATCGCACAAAGGTAAAATAGATTGTATGGCTTCTACAATTGGATATTGCATTTTTACAGCGTCTTTTATAAAAGAAAAACCTACCACTTTCATCTTTAAGTATATTAATTATTTCAAAAATAGGTTAACTATTTCAAGATTAAAATCAAACTTATCATTGACGTTTATTGCCTACCTTGTAGTAAATAAAACTAAATGATTATGGACTTGTTAAGAGATTATTGGTGGCTGATTCCAATACTGGCAATTATTTCCAGCGGACTGTTTACCATCAACCAAGGCACCATTGGTGTTATAACCCGTTTGGGTAAATATGCAGGAATAAAGCGTGCCGGGCTTAATTGGAAAATTCCTTTTATTGACCAAATTTTCAAAAGAGTAAGTATTCAAAATCGTTCTGTAGAGTTGGAGTTTCAGGCAGTAACTGTTGATCAGGCAAATGTTTATTTTAAATCAATGTTGCTATATTCTGTGCAGAACGAGCAAGAAGAAACCATACAAAAAGTAGCATTTAAATTTATAAGTGATAAAGACTTAATGCAAGCTCTGATAAGAACGGTGGAAGGAAGTATTCGTGCATTTGTATCTACAAAAAAACAGGCAGAGGTTTTAAATGTGCGGAGAGATATTGTTGAGAATGTAAAAGAACAAGTGGATGTGGCACTGGAAAGCTGGGGATATCATTTGCAGGATCTACAGATAAACGATATCACTTTCGATGAAGCGATTATTACAAGTATGAGTAAAGTGGTTGCAAGTAATAATTTAAAGGCAGCAGCAGAAAATGAAGGTCAGGCACTATTGATTACAAAAACAAAAGCGGCAGAGGCAGAAGGTAATGCAATTAAGATTGCTGCAGAGGCTGAAAGGCAGGCGGCTCAGCTTCGTGGCCAAGGTGTGGCGCTTTTCCGTGAAGAAGTTGCAAAGGGTATGAGCCAGGCTGCAACCGAAATGAAACAAGCTAATTTGGATACCAACGTTATACTTTTTAGCATGTGGGTAGAAGCCATAAAAAACTTTGCTGAATATGGAAAAGGCAATGTCATCTTTTTGGATGGCAGCAGCGACGGAATGGAAAAGACAATGCGGCAAATAATGGCCATGCAACAATTGCAGGATAATAAATAATTTAGACGCCTTTTAAATGCCTCGTTTTTAAACGGGGCATTTTTAATTTTGGAGATTAACAATTTCTTTTGCTCTTTTCTATTTTAATTTCATTTAATTGCAAAAGGAATAACAATTGTACTAAAGCAACATCTAAATAATCCATCAAATATGTTTAATATTTTTTTACAAGTGGACAGCACTGCAGCTGTTGCAGCAGCAAATGCAAAATCAGAATCGGTTTTTGGTATGTTGAGTAAAGGTGGACCGATAATGATTCCATTGGGGATTTTATTTGCGTTGGCTGTATATGTTTTTATCGAAAGGTTGTTGGTGATAAAAAGAGCCAATGTTTCAGATGAAAATTTTATGAGTATTATAAGAGACCAGATAACAGGCGGAAATGTTTCAGCAGCGAGAAGTCTTGCTAAAAATAAAGACAATCCGGTGAGCAGAATGATTGACAAAGGAATACAGCGTATTGGAAAACCAATTGATGCCATTGAAAAAAGCATGGAGAACGTTGGTAAGCTTGAATTGTATAAAATGGAAAAGAACATTACCATACTTTCAGTTATAGCCCGCATTGCACCTTTGTTTGGCTTTGTTGGAACAATCGTAGGTCTTGTAATTTTATTAAAAGAATTTGCTACAATCAGCAATCCATCCATTAGCCAAATTGCTGATGCTATGTATATAAAACTTATAACTTCTGCGAGCGGACTTATTATAGGGATGCTTGCTTATTTGGGTTATAGTTATTTAGATACGCAGGTAAATAGAATGGCAAACAAAATGGAAAATGCAAGTAGTGAGTTTATTGATATTTTGCAGGAGCCAACAAGATAGATGTAAGATAAAATATAAAATGCGAGATCACCATTCGTAATTCACACATTCGTAATTCGTAATTTTAAATGGGTTTAAGAAAAAATAATTTGAGAAATGAACATTCAGAAGTGGATACTGGTCCGTTGAATGATATTTTATTTATTTTATTGATGTTCTTTTTAATGATTTCTACATTGGCTAATCCTAATGT
>JBBREY010000026.1:0-29941 GCA_038225275.1 Chitinophagales bacterium
TTTGGTAAAAGTAGAAGTGGGTAACTTTAATACATACCGCACACTTGTAATGCTTGATTTGCTTAAGAAAAATAAAGACAAACAGAGTGCATATATCGCATCAGAATATAATTATACGGATGGACCTACAATTTCTAAACAAGCTTTTAAACGCTTTAATATCTTTTCAAAATACAATGTAGCATTTTCTCAAAACACAAGTTTAACTTTCTCCGCATCTGCATTTAAAAGCAACTGGAATGCATCAGGCCAAATACCAACAAGAGCCGTAGAAGACGGTTCAATAGATCGCTTCGGCTCAATAGATAATTCAGAAGGCGGCAAAACAGAAAGGTACAATGCTAACCTTACCTTGAAACATACATTCAGAAATAATGCTGTGTTAGACAATCAGATTTTTTATAACAGATATAAATTCAGTCTGTTTTCTGACTTTACTTTTTTCTTGAATGATCCTGTGAACGGTGATGAAATAAACCAGGCAGAGGCAAGAAATATTTATGGATATTCTTCTACTTTGAGAAAAAAGTATTTTCTTAACAACAGCACTTTAGCTTCATCAGGCGGTATTGGGTTAAGATACGATGCTACGCAAGACAGCAAACTTGCGCATGTCGTAAAAAGGCAGTTTTTAGATTATGTAAAACTTGGGAACATAAGAGAGTTTAATGGTTATGCGTTTACACAACAGCAATTAAGTGTAAGTAAATGGTTATTGGATGCAGGTGTGCGTTTAGACTATTTTACCTTTAATTATTTTGATAAGTTGGTAAATGTGGCGTTGCCTGCTCAGCAAAAAACAATCGTAAGCCCTAAATTAAACATACAATACAGCATCAATAAAAATGTGCAGGTGTATGTAAAAACAGGAAGGGGTTTTCACAGCAACGATAGCAGGGTTGTTACTGCCAACGATGGTAAACAGATTTTACCTCCTGCATACGGTGCAGACTTTGGATTCTATTTGAAGCCAACAAAAAACTTTTATCTAAATATCGCAGCGTGGTATTTAAAACTTAACCAAGAGTTTGTTTATGTAGGTGATGATGGCAATATCGAACCAAGTGGCGCAACCCGCAGGCAGGGAATAGATATTATAGGCAGATATCAGTTTAGTAAAAATTTATTTGCAAACGTCAATATCAATTTTACAAAACCACGGGCAATTGGTGAAGCAAAAGGCAATGACTATATTCCCTTAGCACCCACTGCCACCACAACAGGAGGGATTTATTACAAACAGAAGCTTGGTTTAAATGGTGGTATCAGCTATCGCTATTTAAAAAGCAGACCCGCTAACGAAGACAACAGTATTATTGCGAAAGGATATTTTGTGGCCGATGCTAGCATTAATTACACAAAGGCAAAATATGAAATAGGTTTGGCTTCGGATAACATTTTTAATGTAAAATGGAACGAGGCACAGTTTGCCACAACATCACAATTAAAAAATGAAACTGCGCCCGTAGAAGAATTAAATTACACACCAGGCAATCCATTTTCTTTTAGAGCTAAATTGGTTGTATTTTTTTAAAAAGGAATTAACTGAAATGAACAACATTAACTATTACAATACCAAAGCCTTTGCAGCAAAGGCTTTGGGTATTTTTATTTTATTTTTCTTGGTAAGTCAATATGCAATGGCACACCCTGCTGCGGATGAATTAAATAAAATGTCTAAGACAGAAGTTTCCTATTTGTATATGTTATTGGGATACAGACATATTTTGCCAATGGGCATCGATCATATTTTGTTTGTGGTAAGTCTATTTTTATTAAGTCCTAAATTAAAACCTGTGTTGTGGCAAGCCACAGCATTTACAGTTGCTCATACCATTACGCTTGGCTTGAGTATGTACAAGGTAATTGTTCCCCCTGCAGCTATTGTAGAGCCTGTAATTGCACTTTCTATTTTGTATGTTGCGCTGGAAAATATTTTTTCACCAACGCTAAAAAAATCAAGAATTGGAATTGTATTCTTATTTGGGCTGATACACGGAATGGGTTTTGCCAGCGCACTCAGCGAAATTGGCTTACCGAAAAATGCATATTTTACTTCTCTTATTATGTTTAATGTGGGCGTAGAGCTTGGGCAACTTACAGTGATACTGGCATCCTATATTTTATTCAGAAAATTGTATTTACTGATAGCAACTAAATTTACTAAAACGCCAGATTATCGAAAAAACGTTGTAGTACCGGTTTCTATCATTATTGCTGCCATTGCGCTGTATTGGACAATAGAGCGTATTTTCTTTGTTTAACATGTAGGGTGAATTTAATATGCAGCCAAAATTCATCCTTCGTACATTTTTAATTCGCCCTATCTTTACGCCCAAATTTTTACAGTTATGAAATGGATGAATACCCTTATTAAATACCGCCTTTGGCTCGGCATATTGTTTTTAGCATTGGCTGTTTTTGTAAACTATCAGGCTAGCTTTTGGCCATCTTTTATATTGTATTTAATTGCAGCAATATTAATTCTTGGTCATTTTCTTTTTGGGCCAATGAGGTTGATACAATCCCACATGGAAGCCGGCGATATGGAAGCGGCAACCAAAGTGGTTGATTCAATCATATTTCCGCAGTTGCTTATAAAGCCAATGCGTTCTGTTTATTATACTATTAAAGGAAATCTTGCAATGGTCTCTCAGGATTTTGATACTGCAGAAAAGCATATGAAAAAAAGTCTCGATTTAGGAGGTGGTGCTTTAACTAAACAGGCCGAAGGACCTAACAAATTACAGCTCGGTATGTTGTGCATACAAAAAGGAAAAGTAAAGGAGGGAGAGGCATATATAAGAGCAGCAATTCGTGCAGGTTTGCCAGATAGCGAGAACAATGCTGCGGCATACTTGCAGCTTTGTTCTATAATGATGAACAAAAGAGAATTCCGTTCAGCCAAAGAATATTTTAAAAAAGCAAAGAGTTTTAAAGCTACGACACCTCAAATTGTAGATCAAATAAAGCAGATAGAAAAGTACATTACAAGAATGCCTGGATAAAACCTGTTGGTTTTTTGTTCTAAAATTTATTATTGCTTTATCAAAAATACCTGCGCTCTTGCATTCAATAAAATTTGTTCGTAGTTTTTACCTGTATTGATAGGTCGCCTGTTACCAAAGTTTCCAATAGTTATAATTCTTTTTTGTGCAATGTTGCGTGACAAAAAATATTGCTTCACCATAAATGCACGATCTGCCGAAAGTGCATCGCACACCATGTTTACGCCTTCTGTTTTGTAGGCGTGCCCTTCAATTTTAAGATTGTACGATGGGTTATCCTGTAAAATTTTTACCACATTATTTAAAGCAGAATAAGATTTTGCTGCCAGCCATGCGCCTTTAAGTTCAAAAGGAATCATTATCGCACCTGTATCTGGACAACCTTGTTTTTCTGCATAACCAAATACATCTACACATGCATCGGTGGAGTCAGGAGTACCATCTTCATCCCTGTCATAAATGATAGGCGGTGGCGGTGGTGGATAATTTAAAATAAGTTCCACACGTGTAATTTGTGAGTGTCCATTTTTATCAACATCACTGTTGCCAGATTTGGTTGCACCCATGCCTTTTATTAGCAACAAACGATCTTCGTTTACGCCGCGGCCAAGTATAAAATCTCTCACGAATAATGCTCTGTCAAGCGCCAGGTATTTGTTAACGCTGTCATTGCCCTCCTCAAAATGAGAATAACCAAAAACAGAAAGTGTGATACCCTTGTTTTTATACAGCAAACTTATCGCACTGTCTATAACTTGAAAAGTGTGCGGCACATTTAGCGCAGATTGTCGATATTCAAAAGGGATAATGATCAGTCCTGAATCAGTGGGTGGCCTTTGTGAAATATTTAATTGTGATGGTGCTCTGCCAATTCTAACAGGAACAGTTTGAGCGCTCAGTTGCCCGCAAATTAATGCCCCCAATAAAAGTACAAATAGGTTTTTCATATGCTGTTACCTGTAACGCTGCCGAATTACAATATTAATTACGACAAAAACATATCAACGGTTAAGCCATGTTATATTTATGGCAAAAATCGTTGAGATATCAATTTTACTTGATTTAAAAACACAAACTTTCAAATAATCTTCCTACAATTTTTAGATTTGTTACGCTTCTTATCAATAATTTTCGCACTCTTTGCAAAAAGCATCCCAATTGTTTAAAGTATGAATATTTTTTTCAATTTATCGCATGTCGGCATTTAAAAATTTTATGGAAGTACAGACAAATAAATAAAAATGTAAGTTGGTTCTTTATTTAATATCAAATGAACAATTCTATTTTAAAAATTGCATACGACCCCATTTACGCCCATCCACTACCGGAAGGTCATCGCTTTCCAATGCTTAAATATGAATTGATACCGGGGCAGTTGTTGTATGAAGGAACAATTACTGAAGACAATATTTTCGCTCCACAACCTTGTAATAGAGAAACAATTTTACTGGCGCACGATGAAGCTTATTTGGATAAGTTAATGAATCAGCATTTGTCACAGAGAGAACAACGGGTTATTGGTTTCCCCCAATCGCCGGCACTTACGCGGAGGGAATTAATGATTGCACAGGGAACTATTGATTGTTGTATGTATGCGATGCAACATGGCGTGGCAATGAATATAGCCGGTGGAACACACCATGCTTTTGCTGAAAGAGGCGAAGGTTTTTGTATGTTGAATGACCAGGCAATTGCGTCCAACTATTTATTAAAAAATAACCTTGCACAAAGAATATTGATCATTGACTTAGATGTGCACCAGGGCAACGGTACAGCAAAATTATTTGAGCAGGAAGATCGTGTCTTTACATTCAGCATGCATGGTAAAAATAACTATCCTTTTCGCAAAGAAAAAAGTGATGTAGATATTGAATTGCTTGATGGTACAAATGATGAAACCTATTTGAAATTGTTAAGCGATACACTTCCTACGATTATAGAAAAAGTGAAGCCTGATATAGCTTTCTATTTATCTGGCGTAGATATTTTAGAGACAGATAAGTTTGGCAAATTGAAAGTGACCATGCAAGGTTGCAAGCAAAGAGATGAGTTTGTATTTAGTCAATTAAAACAAAACAACATTTCTTGTGTTGTGAGTATGGGTGGCGGTTACAGTGCAGATGTAAAAATTATTACAGAAGCACATTGCAATACATTTAGAATTGCGAAAGATATTTTTGGTTTATAAGTTTAAAGAGGCTTGTTGGTTTGAAAGACTACCTTACCCGAATGCCCGAACCCTTTAATCACTTTGATCTACTTATAGATACTTACCTCAATAACAACATAGGAATTGACGTTGATTTTATCTCCAAAAAATTATCTGCAGGTCTTCAACAAAATATAGCCCAATTGCAAAAAGATGATTTGATGACTTTTGCCGGTGTGGGCAACGAAAATGTAATGGACGCCCAACAACAAATGCGTGGCGATAAAATTTACTGGATGGATAAAAGCCATGATAATATTTTTGAACAGGAATTTTTAAGTCATGTAGAAAACTTCATTGAAAGGTTAAACAGTACCTGCTACACCGGCATAAATGATTATGAATTTCATTATGCAGTTTATGAAGAAGGCAATGGATATAAACGCCACCAAGACCAGTTTAAAAATGACAGTAACAGAAAGTTTTCGCTTATTAGTTATTTAAATATTGATTGGTTGCAAAAAGATGGCGGGCAATTATTAGTCTACGGTGAAAGCGAAACACAAACTATAGAGCCAAAATCTCAAACTGCTGTATTTTTTAAGAGCGATGAAATGGAGCACGAAGTAACCACAGCAAACCGAAGCAGAATGAGCATTTCAGGCTGGTTAAAGCAGGTTTGAATAGCCAAATATTTAAAAACTATCTTCACAGATAATTTTTACAAATGACTTTTGAAGACCTCAATTTAAACAACGCCTTGCAGTCAGCCCTTGCTGACCTTGGCTATACAAACCCAACTACTATTCAGCAAAAAGTATTTCCTGTTGCTATGAGTGGCAGAGATGTATGTGGTATTGCACAAACAGGTACTGGTAAAACTTTCGCATACTTGCTGCCATGCCTTAAACAATGGAAGTTTAGCAAAGAAAAAACGCCACAAATATTGATAGTTGTACCAACAAGAGAGCTAGTGGCGCAAGTGGTGGAAACAGTAAAAGAGTTAACCACTTACATGAGTGTTGTTGTAGTGGGTGTTTACGGGGGGGTGAACATAAATACGCAGGCAGCAGAGGTGCACAGAGGAGTAGATGTATTAGTAGCAACGCCTGGCAGGTTGTACGATCTCTGCATGAATGGCGCTGTAAAAACAAAAGCAATAAAAAAATTGATTATTGATGAGGTAGATGAAATGTTGAACCTTGGTTTTAGAACACAATTAAAAAACATATTGGATCTGTTGCCACCAAAGCGACAGAACCTTATGTTCTCTGCAACCATAACGCCTGATGTTGAATTGCTGATGAACACTTATTTTGAAGACCCAGAGAGAGTGGAAGCAGCTCCAACAGGCACACCGCTAGAAAATATTGAGCAAACCGTATATGCTGTTCCAAATTTTTATACCAAAGTAAACCTGCTGCATTTGTTGCTTACAGAAGATGCGAGCATGACCAAAGTATTGGTATTTGCAGCTACAAAAAAACTGGCAGATGATCTGTACGAGCAGTTAGAGCCTAAGTTTCCCGGAACAGTGGGCGTAATACATTCCAACAAAGAACAGAACCATCGTTTTAATACCGTAAAACAATTTCAGGAAGGTAACTATCGCTTTATAATTGCAACTGATATTGTAGCCCGTGGTATTGACATATCAGAAGTAACGCATGTAATAAATTTTGACACACCCGATGTGCCTGAAAATTATATTCATAGAATTGGTAGAACGGGTCGTGCAGATAAAAAAGGTATAGCGATTACTTTTTTTACAGAGAAGGAAAAGCCGCAGTTGGAAATCATCGAAACCTTGATGCATTTCACAGTTCCGGTTACGCCATTGCCTGAGCATTTGGTGATATCAGAGGTTTTAACGGAAGATGAAATACCAAAAGTGTTCATGAAAACCTATCAGGTAAGGCTTCCAAAAAAAGAAGAAGTTGGTCCTGCTTTTCACGAAAAATCTGCAAAGAACAGCAAGGTAAATTTTGTTGTTAGAAGAAAAGATAGGATGATGAAAAAATATGGTAAGCCGATTACGAGGGGGCAAAAGAAAAAGAAATAAATTTACTAAACGAGTATAGAGGTGACATCTTTTCAAAAGATGTCACCTCTTTTATTTGACCTTACAATTTTGAATCCCTCGTATTTTTTTGTACCGCAATGGCTGCAAATAAACTAAGCACAAAAGCCATGGCATAAAATCCTTTTTCGCTTCTTAGCAGATCAGCATTCCATAAACCAATTGTAAGTAACACAATTGACGTGAGTGTGCTAAACCATGCAAGTCTGTAATAAATATTTGTAACCGGTATTCCTTCCAATCTATCCCTTACGGCTTTTTGTACAGATATAGATGTAAATAATCCAAAGAGCAACACGGTGAAGTAATAGCCTTTTTCATTGAGCTGCATGTCTGCATTAAAGAGCCCGATAATAAAAGCTGTTATACCGATGAGTAACGTAGCCCAAGATGCGGCAACGAATGCAGGAGATGGTTGGTTGTTTGACTGTTGTTGTGTTGGTAATTGTTCCATATAATTTATTTTAGGAAACAAATATCCTTTGGCTCTATAAGAATGCTTTTGACAATAATCAAATACTGATAAAACAAATGTTAAACCCTGCTGCGAATGCGGCTAAGGGTTTCCTGTGTAATGCCAAGGTAAGCTGCTATGTATCCGAGTGGAACACGTGTAAGTATGTAAGGCGCTTGTTGCAATAGATTTTCGTAGCGTTCAGCAGCAGTTTTAAATTGGGCATTTACAAAACGTTCTTCCAGCCTTATATAATATTTTTCGTACACAATTCTAACCAGCCTTTCTGTTTCGTGAAACCTGTCAAACAAACCCTGTATTTTTTCTTTCGGTAGCGCCCATACAATGCTGTGTTCTAAAAACTGTATATTTTCTACAGCGGCTTCGCCGGTAATAAAACTGTGGAAGGATGTTACAAAATCATTTTCAAAACCAAACCAATGGGTAATCTCTTTTCCATCTAAAGTATAAAATCCCCGCAAGGCACCCTTCTCAACAAAATATAAATACCTGCAAATTTTGCCTTCGGTAAGCAACATGTCATTTTTGTAAAACTCCATTTGTACAAAGTTCTCTTCCAATGCTTCTTGTGCAGCCGGGCTTAATGGATAATAATTATTTATATGGTTAAAGAATGATTGCATTGCACTGTGAAGATAAGCAAGCAAATAGCTTAACGGCTTTCGTGTTCTTCTTTATTTAGAAGAATGAAACTTTTCTATCTTTGAAATCGTACATAAATAAAAATTTTATTAAAAACATATTCTATCTCCCGCTCGCATTGATTGTTGTTGCAACATTTAGCAGTTGTGCATTTAAAAGGATACATCGAAGTAAAAATATTACTTACCTGCCTGCTGATGAGGTAGCAAGTAAGCCTGCACAAAAACTAAATGTATTTGCTCCTAAGAAAAGTGCGCAGCTAAAAGATGTTTTAATTTTTGTGTATGGTGGAAGCTGGAACTCGGGCAGAAAAGAAATCTATAATTTTTTTGGTAGCCGCTGGGCAAGAAAAGATGTGGTAACGGTAATTGTTGATTACCCTAAAAGCCCGAAAGCCGGTTACGATGAAATGGCTATTGATGTTGCCACTTCCGTAAAATGGGTAAAAGAAAATATTTCAAAATATGGTGGAGACCCTAACACAATATTTATCTCAGGTCATTCCGCAGGTGGACATTTAGCAGCATTGGTAGCAATAAAAAAGGACTATTTCAATCGTGTAGGAATTGCCAATCCGCTCAAAGGAATGATCTTCATTGATGCGGCAGGGCTTGATATGTATGGCTATTTAAAAGGTGAAGGTTTTGAACCTGGCAATACATACTTAAATACATTCTCCAACGATCCTACAATATGGAAAGAGGCTTCCCCCATGTATTTCTTGCATAAAGAAATGCCGCCCATGCTTATTTACAGAGGGGGCAAAACTTATCCTTCCATTTTAGAAAGCAATGAAAAATTTGTTAGTACATTAAAAGCTTTCGTGCCTAATCCTGATTATAGAATATTACCCGGCAAAAAACATGTGCCGATGATATTGCAGTTTTTTAATACCGGGAATGCGAGGTATAAAGAAATGAAAGCGTTTATGGACGGTGCGAAATAATCTCACTTCCCAAAAACTCGCTCGCCATTTATCCAAGTACCCAAAATATTCGTTCCTAAAATTTTTGTTTTATCACACTTCATTAAATCGGTATCGAGCATAATAAAATCTGCAGCCTTACCAACTTCCAAACTACCTTTTTCTTTTTCTTCAAATGCTGCTTTTGCTGCCCATATCGTCATGCCGTAAATGGCTTCTTTGCGGCTTAATGCATTTTCCATTTGAAAACCATTTGCCGGAAACCCTTTGCTGTCCTGCCTGGCGACTGCTGCAAAAAATGTTTTTAAAGGTTCAATATATTCAACAGGAAAATCTGTACCCAGCGGCATCCAACCATTCGTCTGTAGTAATTGTTTGTATGCATAAGATGTTTTTATGCGCTCGGCTCCGACTCTATCACCTGCCCAATACATATCACTCGTTGCATGTGTAGGTTGCACAGAAGGAATAATGTTATAGTCAGCAAAAAAATGGAAATCTGCTGCATCTAAAACCTGTGCATGTTCTACACGCCAGCGTTTATCATTTTTACCTTTTAATGCTGCAGCATAAACCTTTAAAATTTCCCTGTTGCCGCTATCGCCAATGGCATGCGTACACATTTGCAAGTCAGTGCCTGCAAGCATTTGTGCCGCTCTTTCAAAATGGTCCTTACTATTTAATAAAAAACCTTTCCATCCAATTTTATCCGTGTAATCTTTCAGTAAACAGGCACCTCTACTCCCCAACGCTCCATCAGCGTAAAACTTAAAGCCGCCAACTTTAAAACGATCAGTTTTCAGCGGACCGCTTTTCACCCATTTATCGTAGTAAGTTGAATCATCGGAAAGCAAGGCAAAAATTTTCATTTTTAAACCACCGGTTTTTTGTGCATTCATTACAAGGTCAACGGTATGTTCGCTGATGCCACAATCGTGTACGCCTGTGAGGCCTGCTGCAAAACAATAATTTTGAGCATCATTAAAATACTTTTGAGCAAGCGTATCATTTATTTGCGGGACTTTTTTTTCTGCAAAATGCATGGCA
This sequence comes from Chitinophagales bacterium, assembly GCA_038225275.1. Taxonomy (GTDB): domain Bacteria; phylum Bacteroidota; class Bacteroidia; order Chitinophagales; family Chitinophagaceae; genus Ferruginibacter. Next base: position 10,327 of record JBBREY010000026.1, read on the forward strand.
TTGTCAACCAAAATACCAGTTAGTTTTCCGTTCTTTAATTCAACTTCGCCACCATCAATTTTTGTAGCGGCAGTAATGCCTGCAAGGTCAAGCGCTTTTTGGTTTAGCAATGCTGCATGCCCGTCAACTCGTTTTAAAAACACCGGCCTGTCTGGAAAAAGACTGTCAAATATTTCTTTGCTTGGAAATTCTTTCACCGTCCAGTCATTTTGGTCCCAGCCACGGCCGTAGATCCATTCCATTGGTGCATTGGTACTGTATGTTTTTATTTTATTTACTACCTCATCGAAGGAAGTAGTACCCACCAAATTACATTTCCACATATCGGTTGCATAGCCGGTAAAGTGACAATGCGCATCTATAAAGCCCGGGAAAATTGTTTTACCTGTGGCATCAGTTACAGAATCAGAACTGTATTTTTTCATGATCTCTTCATCAGTTCCTATAGCGATAATTTTTCCATTGTTAATCGCCATTGCCTGCACTTTAGAAAAGCTGGAATCTGCTGTGTAGATAGTAGCATGCTGAACAATGAGTGATACTTTTTGTTTCTTGTTACAGGCTGAAAATAGTGTAAGAAAGAAAAGGCTCGTTAGTACGTTGGTAACATTTTTCATCCTCAAAAATAAGTATTTATTGTTATGCAATTTATTGTTTGCAAAAGCATACATGTTTAGAGTTTTCTTTAAAAAAATGAGTTATTACTAAATATCCATTTTACATTTGAACATGTTTAATGTACAACAGGTAAGAGCGCTTCAACAAGATTCTATTAAATGGCTATCATCCGCCGAAGGCGAAATAAATGCAGACAATGTGGAGGAATTGCGTGTAGTGTTGCGTTTTCATGAACAACGTTATTATGTAGAAAATAACCCGCTGATAAGTGATGGTGAATATGATACTATTTATAAAAAACTACAGTATTTTGAAGAAGCAAATCCGGAACTGATAACCGCTGATTCACCTACGCAGCGTGTGGGTAAGGGATTGATAAAAAACTTTCCTAAAGTACAGCACCTCGTTCCCATGTTATCTCTGGATAACTCTTACAATGCTGTGGACCTCATTGACTTTGACAGAAAAGTAAGGGAGCTTTCCGGCACAGAAAATATTGAGTATTGCATAGAGCCAAAATTTGACGGAGCAAGCATTTCTTTGGTGTATGAAAATGATCAACTATTAACAGGAATTACCAGAGGTGATGGCGAAGTAGGGGATGATATTACGCCGAATATAAAACAGATTCGTTCACTGCCATTGAGTGCAGCATTTTCAAAATATGGTATTGAAACAATTGAGTTTAGAGGCGAAGTGCTCATTAATAAAAACAACTTTGCCGCCTATAACAAAGGTTTGATAGAGGAAGGATTGGCGCTAATGGCAAATCCACGTAATGCAGCAGCCGGCTCACTCCGCATGAAAGACCCTTCGATTGTAAGCAAAAGAAATTTGGAGGCTTTTTTGTATCATGTGAGTTATATAGGGAAGCAGAGGACGGACGATGGACAACGGACGATAGACAACGGACTTTCAGCTTCACAACCCCTACTAACTTCTAGTAACTCCCCACTCGCTACTCGCCACTCGCCACTCCCCAATTCACACTCAGGTATGCTAGAAATGCTCTGGCAACTAGGCTTTAAATCTCCTAAAAAAGAAATGAAAGTGGTGCATGGTATTGATGAAGTAATAAAATATGTAAATGAATTTGAGTCAGGTAGAGATGCGCTTCCATACGAAATTGATGGGATGGTCATAAAGGTGAATGACTTGAATATGCAGGATCAGTTGGGTATGACATCTCACCATCCACGCTGGGCAATTGCGTTCAAGTTTAAAGCAAGGCAAGCAACCAGTAAATTGGTGGGCGTAGAGTTTCAAGTAGGTCGCACAGGTGCTGTTACACCCGTAGCAAAGATAGCAGCAGCGCAGGTTGGTGGCGTTACTGTCACCAGTATTTCTATACACAACGAAGATTACATCAAAGAAAAAGATTTAAAAATTGGAGATGTTATTTTAATTGAGCGTAGTGGTGATGTGATACCACAAATTGTAAAATCGTTGCCGGAACTACGGACAGGAGAAGAGAAAGAAATTCATTTCCCAAAAACTTGCCCGGTGTGTAACGATGTATTGGTAAGACCAGAAGGTGAAGCTGTTTGGCGTTGTGTAAATATTAATTGCGAAGCACAGGTAGCAGAACGTATCATTCATTTTGTGAGCAAAGATGCAATGGATATAAAAAGTTTTGGCGAAGCAAATGTGCGTAAATTTTATGCACTGGGTTTAATAAAAGATGTTCCAAGTATTTACGATTTAAAAGCAGAAATGCTCGGCAATATGGAAGGTTTCGGTGCTAAATCTGTTACCAATTTAGTAGAAGCTATTGAAGCATCTAAACAACAACCACTGCACAGGTTAATTTATGGCCTTGGCATTCGCTATGTTGGCGAAACCACTGCAAAAACACTGGCACAGAATATTGCTGATATCTTTGAACTCGCAAATAAAACAGAAGATGAATTAAAAGCGATGGACGATGTGGGTGTAAAAGTTGCCGACAGTATTGCAGATTTTTTTAAAAATGAAGATAATGTTGAAATGCTGAAACGTTTGCAGGAAGCAGGTTTGCAAATGAAGTCTCAACCAAAAGAAAAGATTGAAGGTGGGTTAGCCGGACAAACATTTTTATTTACCGGCACATTATCTAAACTAAAAAGAAACGATGCAGAAGCAATGGCAGAAGCGTTGGGCGGCAAAATTTTGAGCGGTGTAAGTAGTAAATTAAATTATCTTATTGTGGGAGAAGATGCGGGAAGTAAATTGGAAAAAGCAAAAAAAATTGCCACTGTAAATATTATTAGTGAAGATGATTTTATAGCCTTAGTATCTTCCTAAAACTTCGGAAGTGGTAATAGCTGTTTTAATATCTTGAGGTATTTTTATTTTTCTATTAATCAGACGAAGGATAAACGATAAAAATTATGATAGAAAAAAGTACACTTCAGTTTCTTACCGATTTAAAAAATAACAACACGAAAGAATGGTTTGAAGCTAATAGAAAAAGATATGAGGCTGCTAAAGACAATGTTCAAAATATTACAGGCCAACTTATTAAAGCAATAGGAGTGCACGATGAAGATATTGCTCAACTGCAGGTTAAGGAATGTACGTTTCGTATAAACAGAGACGTGCGGTTTTCAAAGAATAAAGCTCCTTATAAAAGTAATATTTCTGCTATTTTTTCTAAAGGTGGAAAGAAGGCTGATACTGCTGGTTTTTATGTGCACATAGAACCGGGTGGCGCATTTGTTGCCGCAGGTTATTGGAACCCTGAACCAAAAAAACTGGCGAGTGTACGACAGGAAGTAGATTATAATTTAGATGAGTGGAAGAAGATTTTGTCAGCCAAAAAATTCAAGCAGCATTTCGCAGAAGGCCTATCAAAAGAGGACACTTTGCAACGCCCACCAAAAGGATATGATGAAGAAAACCCGGCTATTGAATATTTAAAATTGAAAAGTTTTATTGTAAGTAAAAAAATTACCGATGCGGAACTATTAGATAAAAATTATATTAAAAATATAGTCAGCATTTTCACGGCAGTAAAGCCAATGCTTGATTTTTTAAATACTGCGGAATAAGATAGGCGAGGAGAACACAGAGAGAAAGTGAAAAAAGAGATGTGTTATTCATGTGATTCGTCTCCAAAATTATTATAGACCCTGTGAATTCCATCCTTCATCTTCTCTGTTTTAAAATTTAAGATCATTCCATGCTTTAGATTTAAGAGACTTAGTTGTGTTTTCAGTTGTTTGAAATAAACGGATGGCAGAGGATAAACAGATTTTAATTCCGGTACTAATTTATTTTCAACCAATAAATCTAATTTATAAGCATTTTCAATGTGCAATTCATCGTAATCTATTGCCAACATAGATTGTCTGTGTACAACAATATTTAATTTCTGCAATTCATAATAAAGGATTTCCTCATATACTCTTTCAAAGCACCTTGGGCCAATACGTGTATGTATTTTAATGCAAAGATTTACAATAATTCCTGTAAGTTCATTTATCTCCATCCAATGATTTTTGAATTAGGAATAATATAATAATTATGGTATGCCCCTTTTTTTTCTTTTTTCCTCTTTGTTCCCTTAGCTAAAACTACTTATTCTAATCCCCAACTCATCCCCCCATTCTTTTCATCTTTCAATAAAATCCCTATCTCTTTTAGTTGATTTCTAATTTTATCAGAGGTGGCAAAATCCTTTTTTACTTTAGCCTCTTTGCGCATTTCAATTAAAAGGTCAAGTACATTACTTAGTTTGCCATTGTTTATTTCTGCATCTGCTTTTAAGCCAAAAACATCTGTCAAGTAGATTGTCATTTGCTTTTTAAGCAACTCCAAAGTTATTTGTGTAATTGCGCTAACAGCAATCAATCCATCTTTAAAAGAATTAATTATTGGTACCAATTCAAACATGTTGGCCAATACTTTTGCGGTATTAAAATCATCATTCATGCTCTCTTCAAAACCATTCACATATTTCAATACTTTTTCTTCCAGCTCTGCGTCAGTTTCTCCTGCGGCATAAGTTAATTTTTGCAGCGTTTCGTAAGCATCCCACAATCTTTTCAAACCTTTCTCTGATGCCTGCAAAGCCTCATTACTAAAGTCAAGCGTACTTCTGTAATGGGTCTGCAACATAAAAAAACGGACCGTCATTGGGGAATACGCTTTGTCCAGCAATGGGTGCGATCCGGTAAACAATTCGTGTGGCAAAAAGCCATTACCCAAAGATTTACTCATGCGGGTTCCATTAACCGTAAGCATGTTCGTATGCATCCAAATCTGCGCAGGGCTTTCTTTAAAGCAAGCTTCGTTTTGTGCAATTTCGTTTGTGTGGTGCGTTGCCGCAAGGTCCATGCCACCGCCATGCAAATCAAATCTTTTACCCAGGTATTTATTACTCATAGCAGAGCATTCAATATGCCAGCCTGGGAAACCCATACCCCACGGACTTGGCCATTGCATAAGGTGCTCAGGCTTTGCTTTTATCCATAATGCAAAATCCAATCTTCCTCTTTTTTCATCCTGTCCGCCAAGGTCTCTTGTACCTTCCAGTAAATCTTCCAGCTTTCGGTTCGTTAATACACCATATGACTTTTCTTTGCTGTATTTTTCTACATCAAAATAAATAGTACCGTTAACTTCATACGCATAGCCATTGGCCAATATTTCCTGCGTCATTGCAATCTGTTCGCTGATATGCCCTGTTGCCGTAGGTTCTATGGTTGGTGATAAATTATTAAACAACTGCATCACATCATGAAACCCTAAGGTATAACGCTGTACAATTTCCATTGGCTCCAGCTTTTCCGCTTTAGCCTTTTTACTAAATTTATCGTCACCTTCATCACGGTCACCTTCCAAATGTCCGGCATCTGTAATGTTTCGCACATACCTTACTTTGTAACCAAGCTGGCGCAGGTATCGGTAAATAATATCAAACGAAATAAATGTGCGGCAGTTGCCTAAATGCACATCGCTGTATACGGTTGGTCCGCACACATACATGCCCACGTAACCTTCTTCAAGCGGTTTAAATATTTCTTTTTTTCTGGTTAGTGTATTATAAATTTCTAATGACATTGTTGTTTTTTTTAGCCGAACAAAGTAGCAGCAATGTGGGACTTCTTTGGCAAATATATTTTGTTATTTTTTTCTTTTTAGGTAAAAGGAAAAATTAATCATATTTCATCTTCAAATAAATATGCAGTCTTAATGATGTTGTAGAGTGTGCAAATATGTTTAAAAAGCTAGAAGAATGAATATTGTTACATAAGCAGCTCGGGAAACTCTATTTGCTTTTTGATTGTACCTGAACATCTGCAACGATCGGAAAATGATCACTGAGTTTTTTCTTTATTCTTACAAATTGCTCAACCATCATTTTACCATTAACAAAAATATTATCAATCCTTAACGTAGGAGAAATAGATGAAAATGTTCTTCCAATACCGGTGCCTTTTTCTGCATATGCATTTTTTAACCCCTTACCAATGGTATTATAAGCGTAGCTGTTTGGCACATCATTAAAATCACCACAAATAATTACTTTGTACGGGCTTTCATTTAAAGCTTTTTTTACACGTTCACTTTGCGTTTTTCTTTTCGCAAAGCCTGTTTTAAATTTGGAAATAATATTTTTAGATTTTTCAATATCTATTTCTCCTTTTAATGTAGGGTCTTCAATGTATTGGCGACTGACATCGCTAAATTTTAAAGATTGCAAGTGCACATTAAATACCCTGAAAGTATCATTGTTTTCTGCTACATCTATGCTTTGAAAGATGGAATTATAATTTCGTTCGGGGGAACTGTAGGTATATTTCTGAATAATTGGCAACCTGCTGAATGTGATGATACCGTAATGATGCTTGCCATCAAAATCATCTCTTTTATCGTAAGAATAATAATAATATTGGTAATTTAATTGTCTTGCAATTCGTGGTACATAGTTGATTGCTGAAGAGTCAAAATCACCCCCCACCATTTCTTGAAAACAAGCCACATCTGGGGAATATTTTATAATCAGATCAAGCATTTCCTGTTTTGTTTCAGGATGCGTTTTGTGTTCTAAAATATCGAAGTGTTCTACGTTCCAGCTCATTACCCGAATACTATTTGGCAATTTTGCTATTTTAAAATCCTCACCTTGTTTAATTTTTATAATCTGACCGAGTGGATTCCATGCAAGCGCAATTGCAATGAAACTTATAAAAACAAGTTTCGGTTTGACAAACAGCCAGAATATAAAAAAAATTATCAGAATTAACAGCAAGTATAATGAGGCTAAAGTAAGCAAACCAAGGAACCAAAACTTAGTAGCATTAAATGAAGATGCATAACATCCAAGTAAGAAAAGTACAGCCACAACTATATTGCCGAGTACAAATACACCCTTGGTAAATGTTCTGAAAAAACCTGCCATTTATTAAAGATATATCATTGTTAAAAGCAATTAACATAAACATTTCTTAATAGAATTTAATTTTTGACGGCTGGCACTATTTTTCATTATAGTTCGTACATTTCACAAATAAATAAAATTAATTGCCATGAAAAAAATATTACTTCCTATACTAGCAACAACTTTTTTGTTTGCTGCTTGTAGCACAAAAAAAACGGATAGTTTAGATACTGAAAACAGAATTGTATTTACTGATACTGCCGCTGCAAATAATGCAAATGCATCTACAGATGTAGGCTCGAAAGATACCACGCCGATTGTGGTTGTAAATAAAACTGCAGAGCCAAAATTGCAGGTAAAAACAATAACAAAAGTCGTAAAAGTTTATGAAAAACAACCTGCGCCTAAAGTAATAAAGACGCAACCGACGACTACTTTGCCTGATTCAGATCCATATCCATCAACAACAAGTACGAACGGTTCTACAACAAGCACGGGTTCAACTGGAACAGGCACTACTACTGCGCCGGTAAAGAAAAAAAATACAGGATGGAGCGATGCTGCTAAGGATGCAACAATAGGCGGTGTTGGTGGTGCGGTTATTGGTGGCGTTATCGGTAAAGGTGGAAAAGGTGCGGTTATCGGTGGTGTGCTTGGTGGTGTTGGTGGTTACATTTTAGGAAGAAAGAAAGACAGAAAATCTGGAAGAGTAGATACTACAAAATATTAAATCCTTGATGAAAGACGAGCGACCGCCATTAATTTGACGGTCGCTTTTTGTTTTTATAAGGCTTCATCTTCAGCTGCTTTTTTTAAAAATGCCTTTTCTTCATCTGTTAAAAAATGGTAGCCTTTCTGGTTTATTTTATCTAATATTTCGTCAACTCTTTTTTGGGTTACATTGGTGGTTTTGGTGAATGGTTTTCTTGTGCCGCTGTTGTAGAAAATATCATTTTTATCATTTGTCTCAGGCCTTACTTTTGGCTCAAACATGGTGATAAATTTATTGTAAAGTCGATTCATCCAAATGCTACCATCTTTTCCTTTTCTTAAAAATAGTACAAATACAAAGCCCGCTGCTGCGCCGCCAAGGTGGGACAAACTATAAGCAGCACTGAAACCTGCAACGTTTGCAAAGTCAATTAAAATATATAGTGTCATCAATACCCAAATAGGTATGCCATTTCTTATCTGTGTAAAAAAACGATAATTAGGCTCAAGGGTGGTCGTTGCCATTGCCACAGCCATCACTCCTGCATTTGCACCAAGCAAACCTGCACTTTCACGCATGGGAGATAGCGGTGGCAAAATATAATGAGCTGCTATAAAAAAGATTGCACCGGTTAAACCTCCATAAATATAAACTGGAATAATTTTATCGTTGCCCGCCATTTGTTGTAAAATATATCCAAATGCCCAAAGCCAGATCATGTTGCTGATTCCTCTTATAATGCCGTTGCCCGTTTCTGTAAACATATAACTTACAATCGTCCATGGTCTTTCTGATAAGCGGGTTAGGCTCGCAGGCATTTCAAACCATTGAACAATGTGTGTGTAAAAAAATTCAGGTGTTTTTTCGCCAACAAACATGCCTACCTGTATTACCATCAATATTAAAAAGAAGATAACGTTTATGGCAAACAAGGCCATCAAAGCATTGTTATCTGCACCGAGTGTAAACCTGCTCCTTCGTCTGTTTCTATATTCGTTTCGGTGGTTGCGGTCAGTTTCTCCCATGGTAAATATTTATGTGTAAAAATACAAAGGGATTGCGATTAAAATTGAATTGTAATTAATGCAGACTTTCTATAAATGGTATTTGTGTGTAGTAATATGATGATCAATATTGCCGTGAATTGTTTTTGCCTTGAAAATAGACAATTAAAAACCCTGTAAGAGCCCCACCAATATGCGCAAAGTGGGCTACATTATCACCTGGCCTACCGGCAATACCACTGAAAACATCGACAGCAATAAAACCTAGTACTGCCCATTTTGCTTTTATAGGAATCGGTATAGGAATAATCATCATTTCTACATTTTGAAAAAGATATCCGAAAGCTGCAATAATTCCCATAATAGCGCCTGATGCGCCTACAGTTGCATTCATCCTCAATCCCTCTTGGTATTGAATGAGCTGGTCATAACTCATCACCATTGTATCATACACGTGAAAACTGTATGCATACGACGCTAACTGTACCAAAGCAGCACCAATACCACAAATGAAATAAAAAATTAGAAACTTTTTTGCCCCCCACATGCTTTCAATCATTCTACCAAACATGTAAAGTGAAAACATGTTGAAAAACAAATGCATAAAACTACCATGCATAAACATATGGGTGATGATCTGGTGAAGTCTAAATTCATCCGACTTATAATGATGCAAAGCAAAAAGATCTGTAACCTTGCTTTCACCATCTAAACCGCCAAAAGTAATTTGTGCTAAAAACACAATCACGTTTATAATAATTAAATTTAGAACTGCGGGCGTTGGGGTTTGGAATCCGCCACTTGATCTGTTAAATGCCATGTAGTTTTTTATTTATTTTAGCTTCAATCTTCAATGATTATGCCTTTTATTTTATCTGCCATTTAGGCTTTTAATACCAGCTTTGCCACGCATTCAATATGGTGTGTATGTGGAAACATATCTACCGGCTGGGTTTTTTCAACATAGTATTTTTCGCTTAATAAAAATATATCTCGTGCCATTGTAGCTGTGTTACAACTTACATAAACGATAACAGGCGCTGCAATTTCCAATAACTTATTTACCAGTTTTTCGTGCATTCCTGCTCTTGGTGGGTCGGTAATTACAACATCAGGCCTGCCATGTTCTGCAAAAAATGCATCATCGCATATTTTGATAACATCTCCTGCAAAAAAAGTTGCATGCGCAATGTTGTTATTGTCTGCATTTTTTTTAGCATCTTCTATGGCGTCATCAATTAGCTCAACTCCAATTATTTTTTTTGCGAGTGGGCTCACGAATATGCCGATACTTCCGGTGCCGCAATACAAATCGTAGACAACTTCGTTTCCTGTAAGAGAAGCGAAATCTCTTGCAATGCTGTAAAGTTTCTCTGCCTGCTTTGTGTTTGTTTGAAAAAAAGATTTCGGACTTATGATAAATTCAAAATTCTCCAGTTTTTCTGTTACATATCCTTTCCCAAAATAAACCTGTGGTGTGAGATCGTAAATGGTATCGTTCCATTTTGGGTTAACGGTATAAAGCAAGGTTGTTATTTCAGGCACTTTTGCCAGCAATGCATCCAATACAATTTTAGTATTTTTTTCATCTTCGTAATTGATGCAAAGGTTTATCATTAACTCGCCGGTGGTACAATAGCGAACAATTAAATTTCGCAACCAGCCGGTGTGTTCTTTAATATCGTAAAAAGTATAATTGTTTTCGACGGCAATTTCCCGCATACCATTTCGTATGCGGTTGTTTACGCCATCCATTAAAAAGCATTCAAAAATATTGATCGTTTTATCAAAAACCCGTGGAGCGTGGAAGCCTAGAGAAGGAGCCCCTCCTATCCTCCCCTGAGGGGAGCGAGAAGGAGTAGATATTTCCGAAGATCGATTTTCTATAAAGCCTGCTTCGCCGCTATCCTCGCTAATATTTTCGAGATTTCCTCCCTCTCCGGGGAGGGTAGGAGGGGCTTGCATTCTTCGGGAGGGCATAGGAGAGGCTTCTATTTCTTCGGCTGTGAGATATCGCTTATTGCTAAACGTAAACTCCAATTTGTTTCTATAGTAAACTTGTTCATCGGCACCAACAATGGGCATCATCACTGCACCAGTAACTTTACCAATTCTCACTAAGTTTTGCTCAGCTTCCTGCTGTTTGTATTGCAATTGTTTTGCATAGGGCAACATTTGCCATTTGCAACCACCGCAAACGCCAAAGTGCATGCAGAATGGCGTTACTCTATCAGCCGAAGGCTTGATAATTTTTATTACCCTGGCTTCAGCAAAATCCTTTTTATTTTTTGTTAGAAGAAGGTCTACCACATCTCCCGGCACTGCGCCTTCTGTAAAAATTACCTTCCCATCCAGCCTTGCTATGGCTTTTCCCTGTGCGGCATAATCTGTTACAGCAATATTTTCTACTGTTATTCTTTTGTTCTTTTTTCTCACACGGCAAAAATAGTATTTAATGCGGCAAAGAGGGTTTGTTAAAAAAGGTTAAACTCTTATGTTGCTTTATGGAACGACTTATTCTTAGGCCTATTTTAAATACATTTGTCAACATTTTACTACAGTCAATGAAAAAATATTTACTATTTCTGCTTTGCAGTATCAGTTTTATTTGTGCTAATGCGCAAGGCTATCAGATTAACCTGCAGAGTAACTACAAATCGGGTATTGTTTACCTTACTTATTACATGGGTAAAAATATCATTCTGCAAGATTCTTCCGCTGTAAGCAACTCGGGCAAATCTGTTTTTAAAGCTACTCAAAAATTACCTGGTGGTATTTATGTATTGGTGTTCCCCGGCAAAAGGTTAACGGCCGATTTTTTAATTGATAAGGAACAAATCATTTTTATAACTGCAGACACAAATCACCTTGACAAGATTTTAATAACTGGCTCGCCGGCTAATATAATTTTTAAACAATACCAAAGTTTTGTAAACGTAAAAGGCAAACAGTTGCAAGATGAAAAAACACAATTTAGCATGGCTAAAAATGCTGTTGATTCTGCAAAGCACGAAGCGGCTTATAAAAAATATAGCAGCGAATTAAATGATTATAGGTTAGGTATTGTTAGAGATAAGCCAACATCTATGATGGCGGTATTATTGAACGCGTTGAGAGAACCATCCTTACCAACAAAGTTTGCTGTAACACACCAGGACTCTTTGGATAATTATAATTTTTACAAACAGCATTATTGGGATGGTATAACTTTTATGGATGATAGAATTATTCGGTCTCCGTTTTTTTTACCAAAGCTTGAGACGTATTACAGAGAAGTAATGCCACAATCATCTGACAGTTTAATAAAAGATATAGATTACAAATTGTTGCTTGCAAGAACAAACCCTGAAATGTATAAGTTTTTGCTCAACTGGTTTACCGATGAATATATTAGCCCAAAATATATGGGGCAGGATGCAGTATTTGTTCATCTTTACGAGCAATACCACAGCAAAGGAATTACTACCTGGCTTAACGACAAACAACATGAGGCTATAACAAAAAGGGCGTTTATGGTAATGGCGAATTTAATTGGCGAGAAAGCTGCTGACCTTGATTTTGTTGACATAAACGGAAAGCCATCTTCCCTCTATAATGTTGATGCAGCCTATACTGTAGTAATATTTTGGGATCCCACGTGCGGACATTGCAAACAGGAGTTGCCACGGGTTGACTCAATCTATAGAGCAAGCTGGCAGCAAAAAAATGTAAAAATCTATGCTGTGCTTTCAGAGGCAGAAAAGCTTAAGAGCGAATGGAAAAGTTATATAAGTGAGCATAAAATTAATGACTGGATAAATGTTTATCAGAGCAAAGAGTCTTTGGAACTAGAGACAAAAGAACAAAGACCATCGTACAGACAATTGTATGATGTAGTGGTAACGCCAACGCTGTATTTGTTGGATAAAGACAAACGCATAGTAGCTAAGAAACTTACGCTTGAGCAGATAAATGATTTGCTTGAAGTAAAAATAAAAAAGGGATAGCATTTCAATAAACAACCAACACTAATTTTGAGTTATGAAAAATCTTTTCATTCTTGCCGGCTTCTTTTTAATTACGGGCAGCGCATTTTGTCAGCCGCTTTTTACCTACGGGAACAGCGCAACCAGCAAAGAGGAATTTTTAAGAGCTTATAATAAAAATAAAGTTGTTACTGCTGACAAAGAAAAATCTCTTCGGGAATATCTTACCCTTTACACAAATTTTAAATTAAAAGTAAAAGCGGCGAAAGACCTTAGGTTGGATACACTTTCGCAACTAAAATATGATGTCCAAAATTTTAGAGATCAGATAGCAGATAATTATTTAAACGATGAATCACTTTTGCAAAAGCTTATAAAAGAAGCGGCTAACAGATCTGCAAAGGATATTCATTTATTGTATTTTTCTGTGCCTGTAGCTGAAAAAGCAACTCCTGCAGACACGCTAAAAGCGTATAATGCCGCAAGGGAGTTGTACAGATTATTAAAAACCGGTGCAAACAATTATGCAGAAATAGTGACTAATGTTTCTGCAAGTATTTCCCCCTCAAATTACAGTGATGCAGGCTATATTTCTGCTTTCTCGGTAAGATATAATTTAGAAAATCTTGTATACAATACCGCCGTAGGAGATGTTTGCGAGCCCTTTAAAAACAGTAAAGGTTATAACATTTTTAAGGTGATGGATGTAAGAACTGATGTGGGAAGATGGAAAATTGCACAGATTCTTTTCGCGTACCCACCGGGTGCAGATTACAATACGAAATTAGAAACAAAATCAAAGGCAGATTCAGTGTACAATCTTTTGCAAAAAGGGATGCCCTTTGCGGATGCTGCTAAAACCTATAGTGATGATAGAATGACTTATACCACCGGTGGAGAAATGCCGGAGTTTACTACAGGGAAATTTAATACAGTTTTTGAAAGCAATGTTTTTAAGTTAAAAAATGATAGTGGTATTTCCCGACCTTTTGAAACAGATTTTGGTTATCATATTGTAAAAAGAATAAGCAACACTGCCTTGCCAACAGACCTAACCGATGCAGATTTTTTGATGGGAATAAAGCAAAAAGTGCAGCTTGACCCAAGAATAAAAACCGTTAAAGAGAAATTTGTAAAAGATATTACAGTTAAAACAGGCTTTAAAAAATCTGCTGCTTTAAGTGATAATCTTTTAATAAAATATGCGGACAGCGTTCTTAAAAATCCAGCTTTAGATGTGAATAGTTTTACTGCAATAAGTAATAAGGCTATTTTTACTTTTAAAGATGGAGAAACTATTAAAGGGAATCAATGGCTTCAATATGTAAAAGATAATAATGTTGAAGTAACAAATACCAATATAGAACTGTTACAGGTTTTCACTTCACAGAATATATTAAACTATTATAAAAAAAATCTTGAAAAATATAATGCTGATTTCAAATATCAGATGCAGGAATTTGTAGAAGGTAATATGCTGTTTGAAATTATGGAAAGAAATGTTTGGGGCAAAGCAGGTGCTGATTCTGTAAATCTTTTAAATTATTACAACGCCAATAAGAGTAACTACAAGTGGAAGGAGAGTGCTGATGTAATTATTTTTAATTGTACTAATGAAACAGTTGCTGAAGAGGCCAGGTCTGCTATGAAAAATAATAAGTATTGGAAAGAAATTGCAGAAAAGAGTAATAGCCAGATACAGGCAGATAGTGGGCGTTTTGAAATTGAACAATTGCCCACCCCAAAAATGGGCGCAGAAGAATTCTCACCTATTGTAAAAAATACTGATGGCACAGCAGTATTCGTAAAATTTATTACACTCCATAATGCCAACGAGCAAAGAGATTTTGCAGAAGCCCGTGGCCTTGTTATTAATGATTACCAAAACATCTTAGAACAAAAGTGGGTAGATAGCTTAAGAAAAAAATACAAGGTTGTTATCAATGAGCCAATATTAAAAACCATATTATAAAATAAAGCTGTTTACATTTTTTTAACAAAGCCTGCCCCTTGTGTGGCAGGCTTTTTGACTTTGGTGCGAAACTAAATTCATTTAAAATTATGTTTATGAAAAAATTACTTTTAATCGTACTGGTATCTACAGGTTTTACAATAGGCGTAAATGCACAAAAAGTTTATATACAGGGAGGAGCAAACCTTGCAAATATTACAAAAGATAATGCAGGCAATACAGATGATAGAAAATCATTGGTTTCTTTTAATGCAGGCATTATGAGTCAATTTGGAATATCAAAAATTGTAGATATTGAAACTGGTTTAATTTTTACAGGTAAAGGGGCAAAGTCAGAATCTAATTTTGCAAATGGCGATTATACAAAATCTACCTTTAATCCTTTGTTTATAGAGTTACCGGTAAACTTCTTACTTAAATTTCCTTTGCCGGGCAAAGGCAGCAATTTATTTGTAAATGCCGGACCTTATGTTGCAATGGGTGTTGCAGGTAAATCAAAATTCGAATCTAAGATCGGTATTTTGAGCACCAATTCAGAAAGTAACATTCAATTTAACAACGACAACCCAACAACGGCTCAACAAGAAGATGCTAGTTATGCTAAAATAAAAAGATTTGATTACGGTTTAAATTTTGGCGGTGGCATAGCACTTAGAAGTGTTATTTTAAAAGCCAATTACGGCTTGGGGCTTGCTAAAATAAATTCAACAGAAACCAATAATTCGGCGGATCAAAAAAATAAATACCGCACACTGTCTTTGTCTGTAGGTATTCCATTATAACCATCAATCAGTTATACAAAAATAAAAAAAGCTTCCAATTGAAAGCTTTTTTTATTACACTAATTTTCTTACTACATCTGCTATTAATATTGGTTTGCCTAAAGTGTAATAATGTAATGCAGGCACACCGGCTTTTTTTAATTCAATGGACTGCTGCAATAACCATTCAGCACCAACTTTTTCAACATCAGCATCTTCTTTGCACTTAATTACTTCGCTTGATAATGCTGTAGGCAAATCAATGTGAAAAACCTTTGGTAGAACCGTTAATTGCTTTTTGTTAAAGATGGGTTTAAGCCCCGGTATAATTGGCACATTAATACCTATTGCCCTGCAAGCATCTACGAA
Source organism: Chitinophagales bacterium (assembly GCA_038225275.1). Taxonomy (GTDB): domain Bacteria; phylum Bacteroidota; class Bacteroidia; order Chitinophagales; family Chitinophagaceae; genus Ferruginibacter. Next base: position 26,092 of record JBBREY010000026.1, read on the forward strand.
TGCAAAATATTTTGCGTTATCAAAAAACATTTGGGTCACAATATAATCAGCACCCGCATCTACTTTATTTTTTAGATACTGTAAATCAGTATCCATATTTGGGGCTTCAAAATGTTTTTCAGGATAGCCCGAAACTCCCACACAAAATTTGGTACTAGCTGTATTTTTTAAATCTTCTTCCTGGTACAAACCCGCATTTAAATCCTGCACCTGTTTTATAAGATCTATTGTATAATTATGGCCACCAGGTTCAGGTTCAAAATTGGCTTCATTTTTTGCAGCGTCGCCACGCAGCAACAATACATTGTCTATTCCTAAATAATCTAAATTAATAAGCGCATCTTCTGTTTCGCCCACACTGAAGCCACCACAAATGATGTGTGGTACCGTATCTACATTGTACTTGTTCATAATGGCAGCACAAATAGATTCCGTACCTGGGCGTTTACGTACAACCACTTTTTTAAAATTACCATCTGCAGTTTTTTTAAATACATGCTCACTGCGATGGTAAGTAACATTTATAAAAGCCGGCTTCATCTCCATAAGCGGATCTAAATGGCTATAAAGCGATTGAATTCCTTTTCCTTTTAAAGGGGGTAAAATTTCAAAAGAAAGGACTGTGTCTTTTGCGTTGTTTAAGTGATCGGTAACTTTCATGCAGTTTTTTAATGTCAGCAAAGATAATGTAAAACAAAAATTGGTATATGGTACAATTAGTTAGGCATGCAAATATTTAAACTTATTTACGCTTTAAGTAAGCCTTGTTAAATTAATGTTGGCTTTATGATTTATTGCATTCTCGCTTACCTTTACTATTAATATGAGCATTGTAATTCAAACAAAAAATCTGGTAAAGAGATATGGCAGCCGCACGGTTGTAAACGATGTATCTTTTAATGTGAGCCAGGGCGAAATAGTCGGTTTGCTTGGCCCAAACGGTGCAGGAAAAACAACTTCTTTTTATCAGGTTGTAGGGTTGGTAAAACCGGATGAAGGTGAGGTTTTTTTAAACGAAATAAACATTACAAAACTCCCCATGTTTAAGCGTGCGCAAATGGGCATTGGCTATCTGCCGCAGGAAGCAAGCGTGTTTAGAAAGTTAAGTGTGGAGGAAAATATTATGGCGGTCCTTGAAATGACAAAACTAAAAAAGGCCGAACAAAAAATAAAACTGGAATCATTGCTGGATGAATTTCGGTTGCAGCATGTAAGAAAGAACAACGGCGATACATTGAGCGGTGGGGAAAGAAGACGTACGGAAATAGCCCGCGCCTTGGCAGTTGATCCGAAGTTTATTTTACTCGATGAACCATTTGCCGGTGTTGATCCTATAGCGGTAGAAGACATCCAGGAAATAATTGCAAAACTTAAATACAAAAATATCGGTATCCTCATAACTGATCACAACGTAAACGAAACCCTCTCTATTTGCGACCGTGCATATTTATTAATTGATGGCAGTATTTTTAAACATGGCACTGCAGAAGAGCTTGCCGGCGATGAGCAAGTGCGCAGATTGTATCTTGGTAAAAACTTTGAATTAAAAAGAAAAGATTATTTGCATGAGCAGGCGGCGGGCTAATTATCTTTTACGCCTCCTATTCACTAGTTCATTTTCGTTAACAAAATCCTAATTAAAATTTATTTTGATAAGTGGTAACTATTTCGCCATGTTGTACGTTTAGTTTCGTATATCGGTTATTTATCAAACGTTATCTAAGACAAACTAAACTTCCCCGTAATGAAATTGATGCTGCATGCTATATTCTTTTTATCATGTTTGGCGGGTAATGCCCAAAACCAACCTGTAATAGAAAAGAAAAATATTACCATAAAAAAAACAGATGAGGCTATAAAAATTGATGGTGATATTAATGAGGCTGCCTGGAAAAATGCAACGATAGCAGATAAATTTACAGAGTTTCAACCCACACCATTTACCGCAGAGCGCCCTGGTAATGAAACACAAGTTTACTTTCTTTACAACAATGAAGGTATTTATGTGGGAGGTTATTTACACGAAAAAACAAAAGACAGCATTGCCGCTGAACTAACCGGAAGAGATGGGTTTGGCAACAACGATTTTATAGGTGTAGTGTTGGATACTTATAACGATAAGCAAAATGGGTTTGAATATTTTCTCTCCCCTTTAAATGAACAGTACGATGCAAAAGTTTCTCCAAATAACGAAGACTTTGCATGGAACGCAGTATGGAAAAGCGCTACAAAAATGCACAATGATGGCTGGAGCTTCGAAATGTTTATTCCTTACTCGGCTATAAGATTTGGTAAAAAACCTATACAGGATTGGGGCTTAAATATAGTTAGGCAAAGAAAAAAAAGTGGACAGAAGTTAACATGGCAAACAATTGACCCAAATGTAAACGGATTTCTTACACAGGAAGGAAGCATAAAAGGGTTTGAAAATATTAAGCCTCCGGTAAGGCTTCAGTTGTCACCCTATTTCTCGATGTACAATAACCTAAATGGAAATGCTGGTATAAATGAAAAAAAATCAGAACTCTTATTTAATGGTGGGATGGATGTAAAGTATGGCTTAAACCAGGCTTTTACTTTAGATATGACCTTGATACCGGATTTTGGGCAGGTACAAACCGATAACCTTACTTTAAATCTTACACCATTTGAACAACGCTTTTCAGAGAACAGAGCTTTTTTTACCGAAGGGACAGAGTTGTTCAATAAAGGTGATCTCTTTTACAGCAGACGAATTGGTGGACAACCCATTCATTATGGCGATGTTTACAATAGTACCTCAGCTAATGAAAAAGTGATAAAAAATCCTGTGCAGAGCAAACTCATTAATGCAACCAAAATAAGTGGTCGTACACAAAAAGGTTTAGGAGTTGGCATATTAAATTCTATTACAAAACCCCAGTATGCAATAGTTGAAGATGGCAATAAAAATACCAGAAAATTTGAAACAGACCCACTAACGAATTACAATGTTTTTGTGTTGGATCAAACGCTTAAACACAACAGTAGTATATCTTTCGTAAATACAAGTGTATTGCGCAGTGGCAAAGATTATGATGCAGATGTTGCCGCGGCACTCTTTAGTTTTAACGATAAAGCAAACAAATACAATGTTAGTGGGCAGGTAAGTATCAGCAATATTGTAGAGACAAACAGAAAAATAACAACGGGTTATGCGCATACCCTTTCATTTGGCAAAACGAGCGGCAAATTTAATTTTAATATCTCGCAAGATCTTACGAATGCCAAGTTCGATAAAAGCGATCTTGGCTATTTTACAAACAACAATGTGCTGGAACACAGTGGTTATGCAGGTTATAACTGGAACAAACCAAAAGGATGGTATAACAGCATTAATATGAATATAAATGGCGGGTACAGCCGTTTGGTAACCCCAATTGATTTTTTAAAGAGAAAGGAATTTATGTATCAAGGGGGTCGGATTAATTACAATTTTAATGCGCAAACAAAAAAGCTTTGGCAATTAGGTATAGGCACAAACTACCGTTTTGCAGATAATGATTTTTATGAACCACGGGATTTTGGAAGGGTTGTAAAAAACACAGGGCGTGGCGGTATTTATTCTTATTTACAGAGTAACGATGCTAAAAAAATATCGTGGAGTGCAAGCGCTTCTAAACGGTATGGAGGTAACTTCCATCGTTCATCATTTAATTATGGGCTTGGTGGTAAGATTAGATTTAGCAGTAAATTTTCCATTGAAGAAAATATTGACGTAGAAAATAATAAAAATGAATCTGGCTGGGCAAATACGATTTATACAGGCAATGTTGCAAACGATACCATTATTTTTTCCCGCAGAAACATAAATAATGTGGAAAATTCAATG
>JBBREY010000027.1:0-29714 GCA_038225275.1 Chitinophagales bacterium
GACCAATCCTTTAAGTGAGATAACGCATAAGCGTCGTATCTCCGCACTAGGACCCGGCGGTTTAAGCAGAGAGCGTGCTGGTTTTGAAGTACGTGACGTGCATTATTCTCACTATGGTCGTTTATGTACTATTGAAACACCTGAAGGTCCAAACATTGGTTTGATATCTACACTTTGTGTACATGCTAAAATAAATGACATGGGCTTTATCGAAACTCCTTACCGCAAAGTAACGGGTGGAAAAGTAGATATGAAGAAGGTAACTTTCTTGAGTGCAGAAGAAGAGGATACAGCAAAGATTGCTCAGGCAAACGTTGATATAGATGAAAAAGGAAATTTTGTTGATGACAGAATCAAATCACGTCAAACAGGCGATTTTCCTATTCTTGATAAAGGCGAAGTAGAATGGATGGATGTGGCGCCAAACCAAATTGTTGGTTTAAGTGCTTCTCTTATTCCGTTCCTTGAGCATGATGATGCCAACCGCGCTTTGATGGGTTCAAACATGCAACGCCAGGCTGTTCCATTGATTAGACCAGAAGTGCCAATTGTAGGTACAGGTTTAGAAGGAAAAGCTGCCCGTGATGCACGTATTCAGGTACATGCTGATGGTGACGGTGTTGTTGAATATGTAGATGCAAATGAAATACATGTTCGTTACAAGCGTAGCGAAGTAGCGCAGTTGGTAAGTTTTGAAGATGCGCTTACAATATATAAATTGACAAAATTCGTTCGCACCAACCAAGAAACAACAATCAATTTACGCCCTGCGGTTGTAAAAGGACAAAAAGTTTCTGAAGGTGATTTCTTAACCGAAGGTTACGCAACTTTAGGTGGAGAACTTGCTTTGGGTCGTAACATGAAAGTGGCATTCATGCCATGGAAAGGTTACAACTTTGAGGATGCGATTGTAATTTCTGAAAAAGTTGTTAAAGACGATTTGTTCACTTCTATACACATCAGTGAGTTTGAAACAGAAGTGAGAGACACTAAATTGGGAGAAGAGGAATTAACGCCGGATATTCCGAACGTATCAGAAGAAGCTACAAAAGATCTTGATCAAAACGGTATCATCCGCATTGGTGCAACTATCAAAGAAGGTGATATCATTATAGGAAAAATTACACCAAAAGGTGAAAGTGATCCTACACCGGAAGAGAAATTACTTCGTGCAATCTTTGGTGATAAAGCCGGTGATGCAAAAGATGCATCTCTAAAAGCACCAAGTGGTACAGAAGGTGTTGTAATAGACAAGCGTTTATTTCAGCGTGCTAAGAAAGATAAGAATGCAAAGGTTCGTGAGAAAGCTCAGATTGATAAGATCGAGAAAAACCACGAAGCCAACGAAGAGAAATTAATGCAGATGTTGCAGGAAAAACTGCAGACGATGCTTCTTGAGAAAACAAGCCAGGGAATTACAAACAACTTTGGTGAAGTTTTGATAGGCAAAGGTGTAAAATTCACTGCTAAAAATCTTGCAGGTATTGACTATGTGAACGTTAATCCACTAGGATGGAGTAATGATGATAAAACGAATGATCTGATCAACACGTTGCTTCACAATTACAACATTAAGTTTAACGAAGAACTTGGTCGTTACAAGCGTGAGAAATTCAATATTTCTATTGGTGATGAATTGCCTGCAGGCGTATTGAAATTAGCGAAAGTTTACATGGCTATTAAGCGTAAACTAAAAGTGGGAGATAAGATGGCAGGTCGTCACGGTAACAAAGGTATTGTTGCAAAAATCGTACGTCAGGAAGATATGCCTTTCCTTGAAGATGGAACACCGGTAGATATCGTATTGAATCCATTGGGTGTACCAAGTCGTATGAACCTTGGACAGATATATGAAACAGCATTGGGCTGGGCAGGTGAAAAATTAGGAGTTCGTTTTGCAACGCCGATTTTTGACGGTGCTTCGGTTGATGAAATTGCTGAAAACATTGAGAAAGCAGGTCTTCCTAAATTTGGTCATACTTATTTGTATGATGGAGAAACAGGAGATCGTTTTGATCAGAAAGCAACTGTAGGTATCATTTACATCATCAAACTCCATCACATGGTAGATGATAAGATGCACGCACGTTCTATAGGACCATACTCTCTTATTACACAACAACCATTGGGCGGTAAAGCACAGTTTGGTGGTCAGCGTTTTGGTGAGATGGAGTGCTGGGCACTAGAAGCTTATGGAGCTGCTAATTTGTTACAGGAACTTCTAACAATCAAATCTGATGATATCATTGGTAGAGCTAAAACATATGAAGCAATTGTGAAAGGAGATAACATACCTAGACCGGGTATTCCTGAATCTTTCAATGTATTGGTTCATGAGTTAAGGGGATTAGGACTTGATCTTAAGTTTGACTAGAAATAATTATTGAGCATCTAAAGTTTAGCAATAAATTTTGAGTGCTCAATTTTAAAATTTCAGACTTAAAAATTATTAATTACAAATCATCAATTATAATATGGCATTCAAAAAAGAAAATCGTCCGAGATCAGTTTTTTCTCAAATAACGATTGGTTTGGCTTCGCCCGATAATATTTTAGAAAGAAGTTACGGAGAAGTATTAAAGCCTGAAACTATTAATTACCGTACTTACAAACCCGAAAGAGATGGTTTGTTTTGCGAAAGAATTTTTGGACCCGTGAAAGATTACGAGTGTGCTTGTGGAAAGTACAAGCGTATTCGTTATAAAGGAATTGTATGTGATCGTTGTGGTGTGGAAGTAACCGAGAAAAAGGTTCGTCGTGAGCGTATGGGTCACATTAAATTGGTTGTACCTGTAGTACATATCTGGTACTTTAAATCTCTACCGAACAAAATTGGTTACTTACTTGGAATGAGTTCTAAGAAATTAGAAACCATCGTTTACTACGAGCGTTTTGTAGTAATCAATTCAGGTATTCGTGCCGATAAAGGACAGAACTACGGTGATCTTTTAACTGAAGAAGAATATTTAGACATACTTGATACTCTTCCAAAAGAGAACCAAATGCTTCCAGATGAAGATCCAGAAAAATTTGTTGCTAAAATGGGAGCAGAGGCAGTTCATGCTATGCTTGAGCGTTTAGACCTTGATCAATTAAGTTTTGATCTTCGTAACTCTGCAGCTAACGAAACTTCACAACAGCGTAAAGCAGATGCCTTAAAGCGTTTGAGCGTTGTAGAAAGTTTCCGTGATGCAAATACAAGAATCTTAAACCGTCCTGAGTGGATGGTTATGCAATACATTCCGGTTATTCCACCAGAACTTCGTCCATTGGTTCCATTGGATGGAGGACGTTTTGCTTCTTCTGATTTAAATGATCTTTACCGTCGTGTAATTATTCGTAACAACCGTTTAAAGCGCTTGTTAGAAATTAAAGCACCCGAAGTAATTTTAAGAAATGAAAAGAGAATGTTGCAAGAAGCTATTGATAGCTTGTTTGACAACAGTCGTAAATCAAACGCTGTAAAGGCTGAGGGTGGACGTGCTTTGAAATCTTTATCAGATGTATTAAAAGGTAAACAAGGTCGTTTCCGCCAGAACTTGTTAGGTAAGCGTGTGGATTATTCAGGTCGTTCTGTAATTGTGGTAGGACCAGAATTAAAGATGCACGAGTGTGGTTTACCAAAAGATATGGCGGCAGAATTATTTAAGCCATTTATTATTCGTAAACTAATTGAAAGAGGAATAGTAAAAACGGTAAAATCTGCCCGTAAATTGGTTGATAAAAAAGAAGCGATTATTTGGGATATTTTAGAGAATATTTTGAAAGGTCATCCGGTAATGTTGAACAGAGCCCCAACCCTTCACAGATTGTCTATACAGGCTTTTCAACCAAAATTAATTGAAGGAAAAGCAATACAGCTTCACCCATTGGTTACTTCAGCGTTCAACGCCGATTTTGATGGTGATCAGATGGCGGTACACGTACCGTTAAGCAATGCATCTATTTTAGAAGCTCAGTTATTAATGCTTTCTTCTCATAATATTCTTAACCCGCAGAATGGTACACCGATCACCCTACCGTCTCAGGACATGGTACTTGGATTGTATTACATATCTAAAGGAAAGAAAACAATTGGGGACGACATTGTAAAAGGTGAAGGCAAGGCTTTCTATTCTGCGGAAGAGGTTATCATTGCATACAATGAAAATAAAATTGACTTACACGCTAATATCAGGGTAAGAGCAAACTACCGTAACAATGATGGTAGCCTTACTTTTAAATTAATTGAAACAACTGTTGGTAGAGTAATATTTAACCAGCACGTTCCAAAGGAAGTAGGTTTTGTAAATGCTATTCTTACTAAAAAGAATTTGCGTGAAATTATTGGTGACATTATAAAATGGACATCAGTGCCAATCACTGCAAAATTTTTGGATGACATAAAAACACTTGGATACCGCATGGCATTCCGTGGTGGATTATCGTTCAACATTAACGATTTAATTATCCCGGCAATTAAAGAAGAATTGGTTGCAAATGCCCAGGTTGAAATTGCTGAGGTAATGGATAGTTATAACATGGGTTTAATTACAAACAACGAGCGTTATAACCAGATTATTGACATCTGGAGTCGTGTAGATACGAAAGTAACAGAAACGTTGATTCGTGATCTTGCTCAGGATAAACAAGGGTTTAACTCTGTTTATATGATGCTTGATTCTGGTGCTCGTGGATCTAAACAACAAATTAAGCAGCTTGCAGGTATGAGAGGTTTGATGGCTAAGCCTCGTAAATCAGGATCATCTGGAAGTGAGATTATTGAAAACCCAATTCTTGCCAACTTTAAAGATGGTTTAAGTGTATTGGAGTACTTTATTTCTACCCATGGTGCTCGTAAAGGTTTGGCGGATACGGCTCTTAAAACAGCCGATGCTGGTTACCTAACAAGAAGATTGGTGGATGTGGCTCAGGATGTTGTTATTAATGAAGAAGATTGTGGAACCCTTCGTGGCATTGCAACTTCAGCATTAAAAGACAATGAAGACATCATTGAACCATTAAGCGATAGAATTGAAGGTCGTATGAGTTTGCAAGATGTAATTCACCCGGTAACGGAAGAAATACTGGCAAATGCAGGTGAAGAAATAAGTGCAGATACAGCAAAAATTATAGAAGATAGTGGTATCGATACAGTGGAGATTCGTTCTGTACTTACCTGCGAAAGTAAGCGTGGTGTGTGTGTAAAATGTTATGGTAAAAACCTAGCATCTGGCGCAATTGCACAACGTGGAGATGCAGTAGGTATTATTGCAGCGCAATCAATTGGTGAGCCGGGTACACAGCTTACATTACGTACCTTCCACGTGGGTGGTGTTGCGGGTTCTACTTCAGTTGAAAGTAGCTTGTATGCTAAGTTTGACGGTACTTTACAATTTGATGGTTTGCGTACAGTATCTACTGAAGATGCTGAAGGCAAGAAGCAGGTTGTGGTTATCGGTCGTACAGGTGAAGTAAGAAATATTGATGTAAAATCTGATCGTTTATTAAACAGTATGCACGTTCCTTACGGATCTGTGTTGAAAGTAAAGGACGGACAGAAAGTAGCGAAAGGTGACCCGATTTGTACATGGGATCCATTTAACAACGTAATTGTTGCGGAAGTAAGTGGTACCATTAAGTTTGATGCATTGTTAGAAGGTATAACTTACCGTGATGAAGCAGATGAGCAAACAGGTCACAGAGAGAAAGTGGTTATCGATACAAAAGATAAAACGAAATTACCATCTATTATTGTAGAAGGTAAAGAGAAGAAAGGATACAACTTACCGGTAGGTTCTCACATTGTAATTGAAGAGGGAGATACAGTAAGAAGTGGTCAGGTTCTTGTAAAAATTCCTCGTGTGTTAAGCAAGTTGAAGGATATTACCGGCGGTTTGCCTCGTGTAACTGAATTGTTTGAGGCACGTAACCCAAGTAACCCTGCGGTTGTTTGTGAGATTGATGGTGTGGTTGCATTTGGTGCCATTAAGCGTGGTAACAGAGAAATTATAGTTGAAGCAAAAGATGGTGTTGTACGTAAATACTTAGTTCCATTGAGTCGCCAGATTCTTGTACAGGATGGTGACTTTGTAAAAGCAGGTTCGCAACTTTCTGATGGGCAAACAGCTCCGGCAGATATACTTGCCATTAGAGGTCCTTTCGCTGTTCAAGAGTATGTGGTAAATGAAATACAGGAGGTTTACAGATTACAGGGTGTGCGTATCAATGACAAACACGTGGAGGTTATCGTTCGCCAGATGATGAGAAAAGTAACTATCGAAGATGCAGGTGATACTATATTCTTAGAAGGAGACACAGAAGATAAACAAGAGTTCAATACGGAGAACGACAACATCTATGATAAGAAAGTCGTTACAGAACACGGCGATAGCACCAAGTTCAAAACAGGTCAAATTGTTACCCTTCGTGATGTTAGAGAAGAAAATTCTATTTTAAGAAGAGCTGATAAAAAATTAGTTGAATTCCGTGATGCTAAACCTGCAACATCTTCACCGTTGTTGTTGGGTATTACAAAAGCATCGTTGGGTACACAAAGTTGGATGTCAGCAGCCTCGTTCCAGGAAACAACGAAAGTACTTTCTTCTGCAGCTATACAGGGAAAAACAGATCCTATGTTAGGCTTAAAAGAGAACGTAATTACAGGTCATCTTATACCGGCTGGTACGGGTATGCGTGAGTTTGAAAACATGATCGTGGGAAGTAAAGAAGAATACGAAACGTTGATGACTACAAAAGAAGCGATGAACTTTGATGAAGAAGAGTAATCTTTAATTATGGAATAATATTGAAGGAGTAAGATGAAAGTCTTGCTCCTTTTTTTAGTGGGCACACCTTTTAGTAGTATTTAAATTGAACTCGGTAATAATGAGATTGTTAGGTAATACATTACCCATTTGTTTGTAAATATGCCCGTTGGAATAGCTATAATGTAGCTAGATTTTCTCAGTGAAAGAGAATAGTAAGTCTAAGATAGAATGGCATAATTAATGAAAACTCATTATTGGTTTTTCATAGGATATTGGATTAAATCGGGACTTGATATTTGTCAGGTCCCCTTTTATTTATTATTACCTGCTCAATACTTTTATTATACGCTTACCTTAGGTTAAATACTCCACAATTCTATAGTCTAAATTTATAATGGACAGTCTGTTTTTGTTAACTTGCGCTATCTAAAACAAGTGCTGATGAGATCATTTTTAATAGCTGTAAATTCTGTATTAATTATTGCTGTAATTTTTTTGTATGTAAAAGTTTATACAAATACCACGAGTATTAAAACGATTACTTCCGGTAATGTAAACACTAACACAAATGGAACTTTAAAAAATGCTTCCATTGCCTTTGTTGAACTTGATTCTCTAAATGAAAAAATTGGGTTTATAAAGGACCGTAGAAAGGAATTAGAAATAGAGCAAAAAGCTATTGAAACTGAATGGCAAAACGGTTACCGGAGTTTAGAAAACCGTAAAAATGAGTTTTTAAAAAGAGGTAATTCAATTACCCAACAGGAAGCAGAAAAATTTCAGGGCGAACTATTACAACAACAGCAACAAGTTGATCAAAGAAAACAAGGACTAACACAAAAACTAAGCGAAAAAAGCTACAAGTTTATGGATGATATTCAGAAAAAGTTGAAGGATTTTTTGAATGAATATAACAAAACAAAAAATTACCAATACATACTTACGACAGGAACGGGATTAGATTATATGCTTTACAAAGATTCTTCCTTTAATATTACACAAGATGTAATTAGCGGGATGAATGAACTTATGCCGGCAAAAAAATAAAAGGGAAGAAGCAATTGATTGTTATTTGAAAATCATTTTAGATAGTAGTTTAAATTTCGCTAATTCTATTATTTACATGCCTTTGACTATATTGCCATTCTAAAATTATTACATGGCTGAAACAATACAAGAATTTAAACCTTCATTAGGATTATTAGATGCAACTATGATTGTTGCAGGATCAATGATTGGCTCGGGAATTTTTATTGTTAGTGCAGACATAACCCGAAATGTAGGTAGTGCAGGCTGGCTTATAGCTGTGTGGCTTATAACAGGCTTTATGACACTTACAGCAGCATTGAGTTATGGTGAACTAAGTGCCATGTTTCCGAAAGCTGGAGGGCAGTACGTTTATTTAAAAGAAGCCTATAATCCGCTTGCAGGTTTTTTATATGGGTGGAGTTTTTTTGCGGTTATACAAACCGCAACAATTGCTGCCGTTGGTGTTGCATTCTCGAAATTTGCCGGATATTTTGTTCCTGCGCTGGAGCTCAATGATAACAACGTATTATTCCAAATATTAGGGTTAAAAATTTACACTGCACAAGTTGTTTCTATTTTATTAATTGTTTTTCTTACTTGGATAAATACCGGTGGTATTAAAAGTGGTAAAGTAATTCAAACTGTTTTTACCGTAGTAAAATTATTATCTCTTTTTGGGTTGATAATTTTTGGATTTTTACTTGCAGCCAAAACTGAAATATGGAACGCCAACTGGCAGGATGCATGGGGAATGAAAAGCCGTAATGCTGATGGAAGTATTTTAGGCGGTGTTGCAGGAAGTGCTGTATTGGGCGCTATTGCTGCCTCTATGGTTGGCTCAATTTTTAGTAGTGATGCATGGAATAATGTAACATTTATTGCAGGCGAAGTAAGAAACCCAAAAAGAAATATTGGGCTTAGTTTATTTTTTGGAACACTTATCGTTACGTTGATTTATGTTGCTGCAAATTTGATGTATATAAGTGTGTTGCCACTTTCAGATATTGCATCAGCGCCACAGGATAGAGTTGCTGTTAGTGCTAGCAAAGCAATTTTTGGAAATTTAGGTACTTATGTAATTGCTATCATGATTATGATATCAACATTTGGTTGTAATAATGGATTAATATTAGCAGGCGCAAGAGTGTATTACACGATGGCTAAAGATGGCTTATTCTTTAAAAAGACAGGTACGCTTAACAAGAATAATGTCCCAGAATTTGCATTATGGATTCAATGTATTGTTGCTTCCATACTCTGCTTAAGTGGTAAATATGGTGACTTGCTGGATATGATTTCTTTTGTAGTTGTATTATTTTATGCATTAACTATTGCAGGTATTTTTATTTTAAGGAAGAAAATGCCAAATGCAGAACGGCCTTACAAAGCTTTTGGTTATCCAATATTACCTGCTATCTATATAATTATGGCAATTGCTTTTTGCGGGCTCCTTATTTTTTACAAACCAACTTATGCAGGTTGGGGGCTTGCGATTGTTTTGGCAGGAATTCCCATTTATTACATAGCTGTCGCTAACAATAAAAAAGCAACTATCTGATGAACTCTGTTGATTTTGATAAACTTTTTGAATCGTTTTCAACTTTAAAAATTGGAGTTGTAGGTGACGCAATGCTGGATACTTATTGGTGGGGGAGAGTTGAAAGAATTTCGCCTGAAGCTCCCGTGCCCGTCGTTGCAGTCAGCAATAAAGAACAAAGGATTGGTGGCGCAGGAAATGTAGCTTTAAATGTTTCAGCGCTTGGTGCAACTGTAAGTATAATAAGCGTTACAGGCAACGATGATGAAGGAAAGCAACTCATTTCGCTCCTTGACCAAAATAAAATTAATACAGATTATATTTATAAAAGTGATGATCGAATCACTACAAATAAAATAAGAATTATAAGTCGCAACCAACATATGATGCGGCTTGATGCAGAAGTGACTACTTCGCTCAACTCATTAGAAGAACAAAAACTTATAGCAGCTTTTTTAAAATATGCTAAAGAAGAAAAACCACATTTAGTAATTCTAGAAGATTATAACAAAGGTGTATTAACAGAAAAAGGAATCAATGAAATTATTTCTATTTGTAAAGAGCATAATATTTTAACAGCTGTAGATCCAAAACGTAAAAACTTTTTTGCCTATACAGGAGTTGATATTTTTAAGCCTAATCTGCATGAAGTGAAAGAAAGTTTAAATATTTTAGGCAACTCTGTTTCTGAGGAAATTTTGCACGACATGCACAAGCAGTTAAAAGAAAAATTGAAACACTCAATTTCATTTATAACGCTTTCTGAAAAAGGAGTTTTTTATGAGACCGAAAATGAAAAGGCAATTATTCCTACACATATTCGCAGCATTGCGGATGTTAGTGGCGCAGGGGATACAGTCATAGCAGTTGCATCAGTCGCATTTGCAGCAAGTAAAAATATTCGTCTAATGGCAGAAATGGCAAATATTGCCGGCGGTTTGGTTTGTGAAGAAGTTGGCACAGTAGCAATAGATAAAAATAAATTACTTGCAGAATGTAAGCATTTACTCGTTTCTTAATTATGAATACAAAAAAGTTTTAAAAAAAATTAAAGTATCACGCTCATTATAAAATATAATTTTTCATGCAACCATACTCAATAGTAATTCACGGCGGAGCCGGAACAATTTTAAAAGAAGATATGACACCCGAGCTTGAAAAAGCTTACACAAAAGCTTTAGATGAGGCGTTGTCTGTTGGGTACGCGGTGTTAGAACAAGGAGGTGAAGCATCAAATGCAGTAAAGGCTGCTATTGTAGTTTTAGAAGATAATTTACTGTTTAATGCGGGGAGGGGATCTGTATTTACAAAAAAAGGTGTGCAGGAAATGGATGCTGCGATCATGGACGGAAAAAATCGTGAGGCGGGTGCCGTTGCAGGTGTAAGAAATGTTAGAAATCCTATTGAACTTGCTGCTGAGGTGATGAACAACAGTAACCATGTTTTTTTAAGTGGTAAAGGAGCAAATGATTTTGCAATAAAGCAAGGTATAAAATTAGAACCCGATGAGTTTTTCTTTTCGCAGTTTAGATACGACCAGTGGAAAGCAATGAGGGACAGTGACAATTATTCATTAGACCATACACACCAGGGCTTAGAAGAATTAATGAAAGATAAAAAATTCGGAACGGTTGGCGCAGTGGCATGCGACCAAAGTGGCAACATTGCCGCAGGTACAAGTACAGGCGGAATGACAAACAAAAAATATGGTCGGATTGGCGATAGTCCAATAATTGGTGCCGGTACTTATGCAAACAATACGACTTGTGCCATTAGTTGCACCGGACATGGAGAGCCATTTATAAAAGCTGTAGCAGCTTATGATGTTGCGGCACATATGGAATACAAAGGGTTAAGTTTAAATGACGCTATGAATGAAGTAGTGCATAAAAAGCTAATTGCTTTGGAGGGTGAAGGTGGTATGATTGGAGTAGATGCAAAAGCAAATATTAGCATGATGTTTAATAGCGCAGGTATGTACAGAGCAATGCAGCATAGTGATGGTACAAAAGCTATTTCGATATATAAAGATTAAGAGATAAAATGCATAATGTATTTTAATAAATTTCAGAAAACAAATGAAGAAATTTGCGATAATCGTAGCCGGCGGTAGTGGTACGAGAATGAACAATGTTACACCAAAACAATTTTTATTATTAAATGGCAAACCGGTACTTTTTTATGCCATCAATACTTTTCTAAAAACGTTTAATGATTGTAAAATTATTTTGGTCTTGCCTGAAGAGCATGTAGGCGTAGGGCAGGAAATTATTGATGCTTTTTTTGATTATAAAAGTATAAAGATTGTAATTGGTGGTAGAACAAGATTCCATTCCGTACAAAACGGGCTTGCCTTGGTTGATGAGAAAGATAGTGTGGTTTTTGTGCACGATGCAGTAAGACCTTTATTGAGTAGTAATTTAATAAACAGATGTTATAATTCAGTTTTGGAATTTGGTACAGCAATACCTGTTGTAGATTGTAAAGACAGCGTTAGAATTATTACAGAAGCCGGTAACGAAACGTTGGAAAGAAGTTCCGTAAAATTAGTGCAGACGCCTCAAACATTTCTCAGTAAAATTATATTACCAGCTTTTTTTGGAATTGATTATAAAGATAAATTTACTGATGAGGCCAGTGTTGTTGAGGCTTTTGGTTTGAAGGTTGCATTGGTTGAAGGAGAGGAGAAAAATATTAAAATAACAAAGGAAATGGATTTGATAATCGCTGAAGCAATCATCAATAGGCAATAACACTGCCGGAGTTTTCAAGATATTATCACTTCGAAATTATTTTTTAAAAAAACGAATTGGATATGGAAGATTGTTATAGTGGTAGAAAAAAACGGGTTGATTTGTAGGACAATACTTATTTAGAAAAAATTTCACACCAGGAAGATCAGAGCCGACAAAATCTAATATTTTATCACTTCCGCTAAATTCTTTTATCAACTCATCAAACAAAAAGACTGCAGCCTCTTTTTTTCTGCCTAAAGCTGTTGACGGATTAATAATGGTGTAGATCTTTTTTCCATCAAAAAAACAAATCATTGCACATAAAATGGTGCCGTCATCGGCACACAAACTTCTAGTAAAGCAATTGCTTTTTAAATATAGAAAATTGCAAACATTTTTAAATTTTTTATAATCGTTTTTTGATAAATGTGGTGTTCTTTCAGCATAATCTTGTTTATACAATTTAACTGCATATTCAATATTATTTTCTTTACTATAAAGCAATTTATTTTTTACTTGCTTTCTTAAAATTCTTTTAAGGTCGGTAGAGTAATTACTGTAAAGTTTTTCATACCCATTTTTAAGATCTAAAATAAAATTAGTACGAACTTTAATTAAATTGGGAGTTATGTTATTAGCGTAATTGAAAAATAAATCTCCATAGTGCACATTGCTTTTTAATATCGGCAACAAACTGTCAATAGTCAATGTAGGGCTTTTACCAAATAAACCTAATTGTGATGTGAAAGGTGGGATATAAAAATATTTGATTCCAAATTTCTTTTTTAATGGTAACGGCAATACAAATTCGTAGTCATTAATTACTATGCCATCCCAATTTGGAGCCATAATATCCAAATAGAATGAGTAAGCAAAGATTAAAGAATTTGTGGAAATTGAAATGCATTCGTCCCATTTTTCTTTATCGATATCTATATGCTTAAGATATTTTATCGTCACACTCAAAAACTTAAAGGTGAAAATAATTTACTAACCCTTAGTTGCTGTATATCTATATTGAAAGAAATATTTTTTACAAATCTTTTTTCTGTAATAGTTGATTTGAAATACTCACTATACACTTTGCTATAAGCTAATGGAATATATACATTCACTATATTTTTAAGCAACGAAACCTGAATGCCTGCATCATATAAAAAGCGGCCTGTATTGCTGTTTTTTTGCCATGCTTCGGCATAAGTACCAAGGTCCAAAAAGAGTTTCACAGGTATTTTTATAGGTAATATTTCCAGCGGATTTATATTTTTGGGAATTGATGTTGTAAGATTAACAGCTCCCAGCCAATCATCGGTTTTGCCTATTTTATTACTCAACAAATCTGTGCGCACTTTAAAAAATCCGTCACGCTTCATTATCTGCTGACTTGACAATCTTTCAAACTCATTTCGTCCAATAAAATAATTGCTGTAATCATAATCTTCATAGCCTTTCGGTCCACTCATGTTTAAATGATAGATATCTGTTCTAAACTGATTGGTAAAACTATTGTCGACAGTATAAATAAATTTTCCTGCAAACAATCTTACATTTAAACCTCCTTTATCTGCATAATTAAAAAAATAATTTCCTGTAAGATTTAATCTAACAAAGCCATCTCCTTGATCGGCTTGTAATACAGCACTGTAGGGGTATAGGACTCTATTGTTTTCGAAATTAAATTGTAGTTGGTTTACATAACGCTGCTCTTTTGGATAGGTAATTATATCTATGTTATTTACCAAATCCCTCTTGAATAAAATACCGGTTTCATTTATTAGGAAAGTTTTAAACTGCACAAATTTATTAACCTTGCTAAGTGGGCTTTTATTTGCAAATTGATATTTTAGCGAAGGGGTAATTTTAGAAAACTTCAATGGATTTTTAGTGTTTGTTGAATCAGTAAAAGAGCCTCCGGTAAATTTTGCAGCACTTAGAGAAATGGTAAATTTATCTCCTTTGGAAGTTGGAAAAAAACTATACTCAACCCTACCTATACCATTTATTTTTTTTGTACCCGTAGCAAATAAAGGCACTGCTACAAATTGAAAACTACTTGGTGGTAAATTATAATTATGTATGACAGCTCCAAGCATTATCTTATCGTAAAAATTAATACCTGCGGCGGGAGCTACAGAAATATAATGGTATTTATCTGTCTCATTTAAATTAAAAAATCCTGTAAATTTTATCTGTTTTTTTTGTGAAGGTTTTAATGCCCCTTTTTGATTTATCAGGTTGAATATTTGCGTTAAAGACGTACCTGATACATCTTCGGCAACGCTTTTAAAATCTTCTGGAGTAGGATGTTTAAATTTCCATTTTTCGTAATAAACATGCATTACATTATCAAAAACTTGCACGCCCAATTCATCCTCTAAAAGAGTCACCCAATTAGCAGTTTTTGTATAGGCTATAAGGTTGTAATTTTCCTGTGAAAAATTTTCCGAGGAGGTATTAATCGGCTGGTCTTTTTTTAATTTAATAATTGTTTGTAATAAATTTTCTTCCGGGTATTGGGCGATTTTTTTGTTTATGAAATTGTTATTGGCTTTTCCATCTTTTTTTAAAGTAAAAGTTTTATCATACTTTAAATCGTAAAAACTGTTCATGCCTTCATCCATCCAAGGGAATTTTCTTTCGTTTGTTGCAAGTATTCCTTGAAACCAATTATGACCTACTTCATGGTTTATCACAGATTCCAACGCAGCTTCTGAGCCCCCCGCATTAAGTAATGTAATGGTTGGATATTCCATACCACCACTAACAGGCGAAGCATTATCAACAACATTAATAACATTGTAGGGATATTCTCCAAGCCAATTACACTTAGATATGATAGCTTTTTTTATATAAGATAAACTGTTAGCCCAAAGTGTTTTGTTTGCAGGTAAAATAAACGCAGATACATTAATTATTTTGCCAGAAGTAAGTTGAACTGTATCTTGTTTTACCAAAAAAGTTTTATCTGCAAATCACGCAAAGTCGTGCACATTTTCCTGCAAATACCTCAATGTTTTTTGTGATGAAGAGGAAGCAGGAATTTGCAATGTTTTTTCTTCTTGCGTATTTATATTGTTTAAAGAACTTTTTTCTTTTAACCATATTTTTTCATCTTCATTTTTAAGATCTCCGGTTGCTGCAACTACGTAATTTTCAGGAACTGTTATTTCAACATCAAAATTTCCAAACTCACTGTAAAATTCTCCCTGATCTAAATAAGGCATTTCGTGCCATCCATCTTTATCATACACGGCAGGTTTTGGATACCATTGTGTGAGTTGATAGGATTGTTCTATATGACCACCTCTTGAAAAATTGTAAGGCAGTTTTACATGAAAGGGAGTTTCTATTTGAATCATTTTACCGGGTGCCAATGCCTGCGGTAACAATAATTTTATGATTTCCTGGTGTTGTGGATGATCTTCTGTAACTGCATTTATTTTATTAACCTTAAAACTTAATTTGTTGATGTATCCCTTTTTATTTTCCGGAGAAAAGTAGAAGTCAGTCCGGCCATTTTCAAGTAATTGATCGCTAAAAGATGTGCGGTCATTTTTATATGCATTTGGCCAAAGATGTATCCAAATAAAATTTAAAGTATCGGGAGAATTATTGTAATAATTTATCTGTTCAAAACCTGCGATGCTGTTATCTAAATCATTGAGTGTAACAGAAATTTTAAAATCATTTTTTTGTTGCCAATAAGTATGCTGGCAATAACAATAGTTTGTAATAAATGAAACAGCGAAAATGAGCAGAATTTTTTTCAAAAAATTGTTTTTTCAAAAATACTGAAATTACTTTCAATGTTGAACGACTGAGGCTATTTTGAAAATGAAGGATGTTCTCTGATGTTGCACAATAAAGGCTGAAAAAAGTAAAACTGGGGAAGGGCTGCGTTGCTTAGCCGAAAATCCTTTTTGTTGTATTTGAACAAAAAGATTGCAGGCGGGCAACGAACTGAAGTTAAATTTTGTAAAATACAGAGAGCCCCAAATTATATTTATTTCCCTTTACCTGATAAAATTATGCGGATGGTGTGTATCATTATTTTAAAATCAAGCGAAAGGGAAATATTTTCAACATAAATAAGATCATACTCCATTCTTTGTATCATTTCGCTGAGGGTTGATGCATAGCCAAACTTTACCATTCCCCAACCTGTAAGCCCGGGTTTTACTTTTAAAAGATATTTATATTCAGGGCTTAATTTTATGAGTTGATCAATGTAATATTTTCTTTCAGGCCGAGGGCCAACAAGGCTCATATTTCCTGTCAAAATATTCCACAATTGTGGCAATTCATCTAAGCGCCATTTTCGCATTGTCCTGCCCCATGGTGTTATTCTTTCATCATTATCACTACTAAGCATTGGGCCATTCTTCTCTGCATCCATTTGCATAGATCTCAGTTTGTACATGATAAAGGGTTTACCCTTAAAACCAATACGCTCTTGCGAAAAAAATATGGGACCTGGCGATGAAAACTTTATTCTTAAAACTGTATATAAAAAAACCGGTGAAATAAATATTGCTCCAATGATAGCTACAAAAATATCTGCAAGCCTTTTTATATTTTGTTGCCATAGGGGCATTTCTCCAAAGTGTACATCAATTAAAGGAACACCCATTACATTGGTGTTTTGAAGGGCACCACTTAAAATATCCAGCGTGTCTGGTGTAATTTTAATATTTACGTTTTTATTGCTGAGCTTATTCATTATCTGCGTAATAATTTCTCTGTCGTTGTTATCTACAGCGATAATTATTTCTTCGATATTTTTTTCTGCAATAATCTCTGTTATGTTCTCTATTGAGGTATGGTATATTATTTTTTCGGATGGAAGTTTAATTTGGTTCTTACTTAAATTTATATAGTCTGTAATTACAAATCCTGACTGATCATTAGCCTCTAAGAAGCTTTGATAAAAATTTTTCGCTTTGTTACCGGAGCCTATCAGCAAAGAATTAAAATAGACTTTTTTAGCTTTAAGTTGTTTTTTTATTTGAGACAAAAAAATCATCCGTGCAGTAACGCTGCAAAAAGTTATAGGGAAAAGCAATAAATAAAACTCAGCATAGTAGTCGTAATTATTGGATTTTGGGTTTTTTAAAATAAAGAAAAATAATAAGAATAAACAGCCAATTATTGTTGTAAGTATTGTTTTAAAGAATTCTATTACTCTTGATTTTTGATAAAGTTCCGCGTAAGTCCCCGAAATAAAATGTAAGCAAATCCACCCAATTACATACATTACCAAGCCTATGTAAAAACCTGAGGGAATTATGAATTTACCGTTATATAGTTGTGTGCGTAGATAATAAAAAATTACCCAGGTAAATATTGCAACAATAATGTCTACAAGAGTATAAAAGCCAATATTTATTCGTGGTTGTTTCAATACTTAGTACTAGGTTACCCTTTGTTTATTTTAGCTAGAATTTGATGAGCAACCTCCATTGCCCTAAACCCATCAACAACTGTAACAGCAGTTTCTGTATTATTTATGATTGC
This sequence comes from Chitinophagales bacterium, assembly GCA_038225275.1. Taxonomy (GTDB): domain Bacteria; phylum Bacteroidota; class Bacteroidia; order Chitinophagales; family Chitinophagaceae; genus Ferruginibacter. The sequence goes on from JBBREY010000027.1 coordinate 17,565, forward strand.
ATTTTTAAAGGCAACAAGTTCTTCTTTCATCGCATTTGTATCTGCTACTATTGGGTTAGCTATAGCCACTGTCTTTTTACCTTTTACCGTATCAATATCAAACGTAAACACGTTTTTGTCTGTGGGGGCGTTTTGGCTTATGATCTCTGTTTTTTTATTTAAAAAGTCAATGCCGATATAAGCATCTTTTTGAAAAAGTCTCATCTTTCTCATTTTTTTCATAGAAATGCGGCTGCTTGTCAGGTTGGCTACGCAGCCATTGTCAAATTCAATTCTTACATTGGCAATATCTGGTGTATCACTTAAAACAGATACCCCATTAGCAGAAATATAACTGACATTACTTTTTACAAGTTGTAAAATAATATCAATATCGTGTATCATTAAATCTAAAATTACACTAACATCAGTACCACGCGGGTTAAATTGCGAGAGCCTGTGTACCTCAATAAACATTGGCTCTAGTTTGTAATTTTTTAGAGCTACAAACGCCGGGTTAAATCTTTCAACGTGACCTACCTGAAATTTTAAATTAGATTCTACTGCAAGTTTTAAAAGCGCTTTTGCTTCATCCATGGTATTTGTAAGCGGCTTTTCTACAAATACATGTTTACCTTTTCTTAGTGCAAGCGCACAGAGTTCGTAGTGAAATGTAGTTGGTGCTACAATATCCACCGCATCGCAATCGTCCAACAATTCACTAGGGCCTTCAAATCTCTTTATTTTATATTTCTCAATTACAGCCTTTGCGTTTACATCATCTGTATCACAGAAACCCACAACTGTTACGTCATCTATTTCTAACCAATTGTTTAAATGAAACTTTCCTAAATGTCCTGCACCAATTAATCCAATCTTAAGCATACAAATTTTTTAATCCAAGCTGTTGTGTAATTGTTTTACTCTTCCCAAAATCCCATTTTTCCGAATTTATTTATGCGGGCATCTACTCTTTCCTGTGCCGGAATATTTTTTAATTCTCTTATTGTCTTTGTAAGATAATTTTTAAGTATTTCTGCCGCTTCATCATAATCCCAATGTGCGCCACCAATAGGTTCTGGTATTACTTCATCAACCAATCCAAATGCAAGCATATCTTTTCCTGTAAGTTTTAATTGCTCTGCTGCAGTTTCTTTTTTATCCCAGCTGCGCCATAATATACTGCTGCAACTTTCAGGCGATATTACTGTATACCATGTATTTTCCATCATTACAACCCTATCTCCAACACCTATACCCAATGCGCCCCCACTTGCACCTTCGCCAATAATAACACATATTACAGGCACTTTAAGGCTAATCATTTCAAAAATATTTCTAGCAATCGCTTCGCCTTGTCCTCTTTCCTCAGCTTCAAGACCGGGATACGCTCCCGGTGTATCAATTAAGGTTATCACAGGCTTATTAAACTTTTCAGCAAGTTTCATTAAACGCAATGCTTTTCTGTAACCTTCTGGGTTAGCCATCCCAAAATTTCGTAGTTGACGTGTTTTTGTGTTTACTCCTTTTTGCTGGCCAATAATCATTACAGTTTCACCATTTAACTGTGCAAAACCACCAACCATTGCTTTGTCGTCTTTTACATTTCTATCGCCATGTAGTTCTATAAAAGAAGTACACATTTTTTCAATGTATTTCAATGTGTAGGGTCTGTCTGGATGACGACTCATTTGAACCCTTTGCCAAGGAGTCAAGTTTTGTGTAATTTCTTTTTTTGTTTCTATAATTCTAGCCTCGAGTAATCCAATTGCACCAGCCATATCGGTATTGGATTTCTCTTGCGTTATAGTAAGTTGTTCTATTTGCTCGTATAATTCTTTTAGTGGCTTTTCAAATTCCAGATATTGCCTATTCTTTAACTGTGGCATAATATTTTAACCTTTAAAGTAAGTTTTGGGTGTAATATAATTTGTAAAAATAGGAGTTACATTTTTTTTTAGAAAGTTTTGTTTTCAAAATTTAAATTCCCCTATATTTGCACTCCGGAAAAAAAGCAAGATTGTTAGAATCTTAATAGCTTTATGAAGGAAATGGGTTGGTAGTTCAGTTGGTTAGAATGCTGCCCTGTCACGGCAGAGGTCGCGGGTTCGAGTCCCGTCCAGCCCGCATAAATGCTTCAAAGAAATTTTCTTTGAAGCATTTTTTGTTTTATCCTTTATCAGTAAACATTCGTACTGTTCAAAATTTCTATTCATTATTGGCGCAAATCTTTTTTTGTTAGTTTTCAGTGACGTTGTACGATGCTTTCGCTCTTGGTAGTCATCTTTTTTTATATTTAAGTTGGTTAATTTGATATTGTTTTATTACCCTGTTTCTCGTCAACTTTTTAACCTTTATAATCTTCCCTTTATAAAGGCTTTGGTGTAATACGGGTATTTTCAGTTGAGCAACTATATTAGTTATATAAAGGTTTTACCTCTTATAAGATTAAGGCAACAAAATAAAAGAGTCTTTCAAATTTTGAAAGACTCTTAATTATATTGATAAAGTTTGAAAAGATTTTATCTGTTGATCCAGTTAAATTCATATTCTAACGGCGCTACAATAGATCTTTCGGCTACTCTTCTAAAACGCTCTGGGAGCTTCATTAAATAGTCGCGGGCTTTTTCTCCCTGCTCATTTAAGTTAGAAATATTTCCAATATTCCATTCAATTACCAAAGACTCCAAAATGTTTGTGTAGTCTAAACTTGTATAAACACCTAGCCTTTGTGCAGCATCACTAAAATGCGAGAATGTTGTACCGATCTGTTCACCTGCCTGTCTTAAAAAATGAGCCGGCATTACAATTTTTTTGCGCATCATTGTTTCAAATGCAAGCATCATTTCGCTTGGGTCAATTTCAAATATTTTTCCAACAAAACTCTTGTAAGCTTTTGCATGCCTTGCCTCATCAGAAGCAATCACGCCGCATATTTTTGAAAGTTGATTACTCCCGTGTTTTTTTGCAAGAGATGCTGTACGTCTGTGAGAAATATTGGTAGCCAACTCCTGAAAAGAAGTATAAACAAAGTTCTTATATGGATCCCTTCCGGTACCGATATCAAAACCATCTGCAATTAGGTATTGTGTACTTATTTCCATCTGCCTCATATTTACACGGCCTGAGAGGTATATAAATTTATTTAACAAATCCCCATGTCTGTTTTCTTCTGCGGTCCACATCCTTACCCATTTTGCCCATCCTTGTGGTTCTTCTTTACTCACACCTTCAAGGTCCATTAACCAGCTTTCATAAGTAGGTAGCGCTTCTTCTGTAATTACATCCCCTACTAACACTGCCATATATTCGTATGGCAATTCTTTACATTGTAATTGTAATTCTTTTATTTCTTCTGTAAATTGTTCCAAGGAGCTATCAGGAAGGAAATCCGACGGTTGCCAGTTTGTATCAATGTCTTTTAGATATTCTTTTATTACAAGGTCTATATCCTTGCCAATAAAATTCATTACCTCAATCTTGTTTTGTTTGATGTTATCTGGCATAAAAAACTAGTTGATACTGTTTACTTTTATAATTAAATAATGTCTGCAAAATTACATGTATTTAAGAAGTCTTTAATTCTAAATTCTTTCTATCTACAGAAATTTTATTCAATTTGTTTCATTTTTATAGACTCAAATATTGAACCACAGAATTGTTTTTTTAATATTTAAATATGTTCAATAAAAAACCCTCCCAAAATTTGGGAGGGTTTTTTATGTATTCAGTTTAAAAGATTATTCGCCTTTGCTTTCTTCTTTTGCTTCAGCTTCATCGTTACTGAACTTAGCTTTCAAATCAGCTAATGCACCAAGATCACCAAGTGTAGTCTTTTCTACTTTTGCTTGAATGCTTTTTACAGCCTTCTTAGTAGTTTCAACTTCAGCTCTTTTTTCTTTCATTTCTACTTGTCTTTCTTCTTCTTTTTCCTGCTCCCAAAGTCTTGTATGGCTAAGTACGATGCGTTTGTCATTGCGGTCAAATTCAATTACGACAAAGTTTGCAATTTCGTCCTGAGCAATAGCTTTTTCATCTTCCTTCATCAAATGACGAGTAGGGGCAAAACCTTCAAGACCATAAGGCAACTGAACTACAGCACCTTTATCATCTTTCTTGATTACGGTTCCTTGATGTAAAGAACCTACAGCAAATGTATCTTCTAAGCTGTTCCAAGGATCTTCTTCAATTTGCTTATGACCAAGTTGAAGTTTACGTCCTTCTTTATCAATGCTCAAAATCATTACTTCTATTTCGTTGCCTACTTTAGTGTACTCATTTGGATTGTTGAAGCGCTTTAACCAACTTAGATCGCTGATGTGTATCATTCCACCAATGCCTGTTGAAAGCTCAACAAATACACCGTAAGGAGTAATGTTTTTAACGGTACCCATGTGCTTACTAGCTTCAGGGAAATGATTTTCGATTGTACTCCATGGATCTTCAGTTAACTGCTTAATAGAAAGACTCATTTTGCGTGTATCCTTATCCAGCGTTACAACTTTAGCTTCGTACTCGTCACCAAGTTTAAAGAATTCTTTTGCATTGATAGGAGTGTTAGCCCAAGTAATTTCACTTACGTGTACCAAACCTTCTACACCAGGCATAATTTCTAAAAATGCACCGTAATCTTCAATATTTACAACTTTACCTTTTACAACTTCGCCTTCTTTCAAATTCTCAGCTAGGGTATCCCAAGGGTGAGGAGTTAATTGTTTTAGACCTAAGCTGATGCGTTTTTTGTCATCATCAAAATCCAATACAACAACATTTAGTTTCTGATCCATCTTCAATACTTCTGAAGGATGGTTTATGCGGCCCCAAGAAATATCAGTGATGTAAAGTAAACCATCTAAACCACCAAGATCAAGGAATGCTCCGAAATCAGTGATGTTTTTAATTGTTCCTTCCAATACCTGGCCTTTCTCAAGCTTACCAATAATTTCAGCTCTTTGTGCTTCAATATCACTTTCAATAAGTGCTTTGTGCGATACAACTGCGTTCTTAATTGCTTCGTTGATCTTTACAACTTTAAATTCCATTGTTTTACCTACAAACTGATCGTAATCTGTTACGGGCTTCACATCTATCTGAGATCCTGGTAAGAAAGTTTCCATTCCAAAAACATCAACGATCAATCCACCTTTAGTTTTGCTTGTAACAAGACCAGTAACGATTTCGCCTGTTTTATTTACTTCAACAATACGCTCCCAAGCACGAGTAACACGAGCAGATTTACGACTTAGATGAAGATTCCCTTCTCTGTCTTCTTTTTCTACTACCATTACTTCCACTACATCACCAACTTGAATACCACCTGGTATATCTCTAAATTCATTTAGTGAAATAAGACCATCACTTTTAAAACCGATGTTAACTACCGCATCAGTTTTAGTTAATGATTCAATAGTTGCCTGAATCATTTCACCATCATTAATTTGTTTGAAAGTGTTGTCATAAACAACATCGTACTTTTCTTTCTCTTCTTTAGAGTAAGCCGATACGTTGCGTTTATCTCTGCTCCAATCGAAATCGTCGTGAGGCGTTTCTTCTTTTGGAACATAAGCGGGTTTAGCTTCTGCAACGATTTCCGCTACAGGTGTTTCAGTTGCAACAGTTTCTGCTGCATCAGTGGCGTTTGTTGTCGCAGTGGCCTCGGTTGCATCTGCAGCCTTTGGCTCCTGATCTTCTGCGTTTAGTTGTTTGTTAATATTAAATGACATATAATAACCCGTGGTTTTTTAACGGGTTGCAAATGTACTAAAATTATATCATTTAACTTGTTAAGGAAGTCTAACTTCTTAAAGTAAAAGTCTAATAAACATCCCTGACTAAATACTAAAATAATCCATATAATATTTTCGAGGCATCTTGAAAAAATATTTGCCTATAAGCCATTTAATCTTCTAATAAAGAATCAATTACAGATTTACTTTAAAAATTGTAGCTTGGTTTTTTAACATGGCTGGGATTCATGCTGTTTCTATAGAATAAGTTTTAGGTCAGTTTAAAATGTGGTAAATATTAATCCCTAAGGATAAGCAGTAATATTTTAAGCTCAATCAAAAGAAGATGAATAGGATAATTCTTTTACTTTTGACAAGTGAAAAAGCTATTAAGATAAAGTTCTTCTATCTTATGTATAAGTTTTAAATAAATAATACTGACTAAAATAAGAGAAATTTAATTGATAGTGGATAAATTTAAAATCCCGGTATGAATGTAAAAAGAATTGGAGATTTTGGTTTTATAAAGGGTATCATCTATTTTACAGTAGGCATTATCACCTACCCTGGCATAAACATTATAAATAAGCTTCATATATCTGGTGCCGAGAATCTAAAAAATTTACCGAAAAAAAATGTACTTTTTGTAAGCAATCACCAGACTTACTTTGCTGATGTTATAGCATTCATTCATATTTTTTGCGCATACTCTTGGCGTAGAGAAAATAGACTAGGGCTGCCGTTTTATTTGTTGTGGCCGTTCACAAAAATAAAATACGTGGCTGCGGAAGAAACAATGAACAGCAGCATGCTCACAAGGTTTTTCAGGCTTGCAGGTGCATTAACAGTAAAACGTACTTGGAATGAGGGTGGAAAAGAAGTTAGACGTGGTTTAGATCCATCTGATACCCGCAAAATATTTGATGCTTTAAAGAATAATTGGGTGATTACTTTTCCTCAAGGCACCACAAAAGCATTTGCTCCGGGTAGAAAAGGTACGGCGCATATAATCAAACACTGTAACCCGCTGGTTATTCCTGTTGTCATCAACGGATTTTCAAGAGCATTTAATAAAAAAGGATTGGTTATAAAGCGAAAAAATGTTGCCTTAAGTGTACAGTTTAAGGCCCCCTTGCAATTTGATCCTCAATTGCCCTGCGAAGTAATTATGGAGCAAATAATGAACGCTATTGAACAGAGCAAAGAATTTATGCCAACGAAAAGAGTGGCGCAGCCTGTTATTTTATAAAAAGGGCTTTTAATTCTTCTGCATCTTCAGGTTTCATTTTGCCACCAAGTATCAGCCTAATCTGCCTTCTTCTAAGTGCACCTTCAAACAGTTTTACCTCGTCTTCAGTCTCAGGAATTAATGGATTTATTTTACGTGGTTTGCCGTTAGGATCTAACGCTACAAAAGTATAATATGCTTCGTTGCTTTTGTATCTGTATTGTTGAATAGCGTCTTCGCCCCACACGTTCATGTGAACTTCCATACTGCTGTTAAACGCTCGGGTTACCTTTGCTTCTATATGCACCACATTGCCAATTTTTATGGGTGTTTCAAAAGAAATATTGTCTACAGATGCCGTAACAACAGGGGCGGCGCAATGTTTCATAGCGGCAAGTGCAGCTGCAATATCCATCCAGTACATCAGCCTTCCACCCATTAAATTACCAAAATTATTTGTATCGTTTGGTAGAACCAATTCAGTCATCACCACCAAAGATTCGCCCGCTTTCCTTTCCATATTTTTAATTTTTGCAAAAGTAAGGGGTTGCAGGTTAGTAGGTATAGATATAGAAAAATCATTCAAGAAAAAATGAGCCTTCTCAACCTAATCGATTTGCATTTTGCCAATTGCTTATTGCAAACTGCTTACTTCTTACCCCTGCATTTATCGCTGCAATATTTCACTTCATCCCAAACCTTTTCCCATTTTTTTCTCCATGTAAATGGTTTGTTACAAACGATGCAAATTTTTTGGGGAAGATTTTCTTTTTTTATTTGTTTGCCCAAGGTTTTATTTTTACGTTTTTTTTATTTGCAACGTCAAGACTTGCAAGAAACTTTTCTGCCACTTCGTTGTGATGATTTCGTTTTTCAGGAGCCATTTTATCGAAAGTATTTACCAGCATTCCAAGTCTTGGGTTTTTCTGAAAAAAACTTCGGTGCACATCCATAAACCGCCAGAACAAGCCATCCCAAATTTCGCACCAGGGTCCCTTCTTGTAATCACTCATTTTAATTACATAATTACTGCCGCTTATGTAAGGCTTTGTCGTCATTAAACCACCATCTGCAAATTGCACCATGCCATAAACATTCGGCACCATTACCCAATCATAACTGTCAACAAACATTTCCATGTACCATTTGTAAACCTCATCAGGATCAAATTCGCAAAGCAACATAAAATTCCCAAGCAACATCAGCCTTTCTATGTGATGAAGGTAGCCTGTTTTTAAAGTCTTTCTTATAACATTGTCAATGGGTTCAATGCCTGTTGTGCCGTCCCAAAATGACGCAGGCATTTTTCTGTAAAATTTCCAATAGTTGGTAGTTCGTTGTTTAACTCCTTCTCTTGCATAAACGATTCTAATAAATTCCCGCCATCCTACAATCTGTCTAATAAAACCTTCAGTGGAATTAAGGGGAGAGTTGTGTTTTTCAGCATGTTTAAGCGCTGCATCTATTACCTGTTGTGGCGTTAACAAACCAATGTTAATCATTGGGCTTAAAACAGAATGGTGCAGTATATTTTCATTTGCCACAATCGCATCTTCAAACTCACCAAATTTTTCAAACCTAATTGCTAAAAATTCCTTTAACCATTTTTCGGATTCTATAAAATTTATTGGATAAAAAAAGCTTTCTATTTCACCATAATTTTCTGAGAAATTTTTCTCTACATATTCTTTTGCTTCTTTTACAAATTCAGCTTCTTTCGGGAAATTAATTGTTGGTGGAACTTCCTTTGCAGGATATTTTTTTCTGTTATCTGCATCATAACTCCATTGCCCTCCTAAAGGTCCATCATCAGGGCCTAAAAGTATATTTCTTTTTTTGCGTTGTGCAATGTAAAACTCCGTTTGAAAATAACGTTTTCTGCCGTTAAAATAATCATCTCCCTCTTTGTTAGAATTTAGAAAAGCGGGTGTAGCATATTGTTCAATTTTAATCTTATTTTCTTTGCAAGAATGAGTGATTCTTTTGTTTAACCAATCATCAACAACTTCTGTAAAGTGGATCGTTTGTACTTTATCTTTTTTTAAAAAGGGTAGTAATTCTCTAATATCATTCGTTTTATCTGTGCTTTCAATGTATTCAACTTTAAAGCCTTCTGCTCCTAAAAAAGCAGCGTAATTTCTCATAGCTGCTCTATGCAATACAAGTTTCTGTTTGTGAAAATTGAAGTGCCTGAAATACAAATATTCTTCGACGATAAAAACTTTTCTATCTTTTAAAAGTGCGGGATTTTTTTTAAACAATTGATGTGGGAAAACGATTGATACCTCACTCATCTTAATAAATTTAATTTCTTACAAATTAAGCAGGGTTATGATTTTAAAAAAATGTAAGTGATGTTGACGATTGCGAAAAGCAAAAAATATAAAAAAATTGCTGTGTAATTTTTAGGGAGATAGGAATTTAATTTGATAAGTTGATGTAGTATAGTAATGTAGAGCTCCTATTACGTATTGATTTTTAAATGTACAGAGATGTAGTGTGGTGGAAATCTTTTATGCCTTTTCTTTTTACAACCGCAGGTAAATCTGCTTAAATTTGTGAACAATTATTTATATGATATCTTTCGATAACACAGAATACGCATTTGCTTACAAAACGGATGGAGAATTAAAAAAAGCCGATTTTTTATTTTCAACAATGGGTAAACCTTGGTTGGTAAATCTGGGTTTAAATTTAATGCCTTCAGCAATAAAACTTCAAATTCCTTTTACAAAAAAAATAATACGCAATACTATTTTCAGCCAATTTGTTGGGGGCGAAACTTTGCCTGAAACTGCAGTAGTAGCGCAAAAACTTGGCGAGTACAATGTCGAAGTAATTCTTGATTATGGTGTAGAGGGAGGTAATGATGGCGAAATTGGTTATGACCACGCAATGGAGGAATTTGTAAAAGTAATAACTTATGCAGCTACGCAAAAGAACATTCCTTTTATGAGTATAAAAGTTACCGGGTTGGTGCGTTTTGGTTTGCTCGAAACTATTGATACAGGAATGGGTGCTATACAAGGAACTTTAATGAAACGCTACAATGCAGTAATGGAAGCACTTTCAGCTGATGAGGTATCGGAGTGGAAAAGAGTAATTACAAGAATAACAAAAATATGTAAGGCAGGTGTTGATAACAATATTGGCGTGTTGGTAGATGCTGAAGAAACCTGGATACAGGATCCTGTTGATGCACTAACCATTTTAATGATGGTTGAATTTAATAAAACCAAAGCTATCGTATACAATACTATTCAATTATACCGACACGATAGATTACAGTTTTTAAAAGACAGTTGTGAAGCAGCCGTTGAAAAATCTTTTATATTGGGCGCTAAACTTGTAAGAGGTGCTTACATGGAAAAAGAAAGAAAAAGAGCAGTAGAAAAAAAATATACATCACCCATACAGCCGAGCAAAGAAAGTACTGACAGGGATTATGATGATGCTGTAAAATTTTGTATAGAAAACATAGATCGGGTTGCAGTAATTGTAGCGTCACACAACGAACAAAGTAATTTGTATGCAACTCAATTGTTAGATATCCAAAAGCTTCCGCATAACCACCACCATATTCATTTTTCGCAGTTGTATGGGATGAGTGACAACATTACTTTTAACCTTGCAAAAAGTGGTTGCAGTGTTAGTAAATATTTGCCTTTCGGTCCTATTGAAGATGTGATCCCATACCTTATGCGGCGTGCACAGGAAAACAGTTCTGTGTCAGGACAAATGGGAAGAGAACTTGCACTGATTAAAAAGGAGACAAACAGACGTAAGGCAATTAGAAAATAAATTACTGAAGTTGCATCACCTTGTTTTCCACCAATGCAAATACTGATTCTTCTGCTGTTGGTTTAATGGGGAATGTTCCCGTAAATTTTCCAAATGCTGGTAACACTGCATAATTTTTAGCGAAGTAAAAGCATGGTAAATTAATAGATTGTTTAGCTATCCCACGCATAAGAACGGAGGGATGAATATGCCCGCTAAAACAATAATCATCTTTTTGTGCCTGGCATTCATTTATATCATGTGTAAATGAAAAATTGCGAATAGAGAGGTGTTTTTTGTGAACATCTATTTCAGCATTTTGATACCATTCATTTTTTAAAATATCGTGGTTACCTTTTATTAAGTGAAACTCAATATTGCCGATATCTTTTCGCCATCTTAAAAAAAGTTCATGCTCTTTATTCATGCTGCTGTGAAATAGATCCCCAACAATAATTAATTTTTTTGCACTAAAAAGATGAATTTCATTTAATAACCTGAACAAATCTTCTCTGTAAAGATTTTGAGGAATGGCAATACCACTTTTGCGAAAATGACCACTTTTGCCGAGGTGTAAATCAGACAAAATAAGTGTTTTCTCTTCTTCCCAAAAAACAGTTCGTTGTGCGGAAATTAAAAAATGTTCATTAAAAATGGAGTGGGAGAGAAACGGTTGCATCTGGATTCAAATATACTACCATTTATCATTTTTGTTAAATCAGGTTTTGTAATGTTTTGGCAGTTCGTTAATTTGTACATCTAAACTACTCAACTATGACAGAAACAAATTTTACAACAGACTTAGAAAATTTAAGTGAATTTCAAGTTCAGCCTCTGCCCCGTGGCCTGAATGTATTAACTATTCTTACATTTATCGGTTGTGGAATTGGAGCAATTTTTACATTAGCAACTCCATGGTTAATGAAATTTTCATTAAATATGATGAATAAGGCTGCCGAATCTGGTACTGACTTGACACCTAAACAGGCTGCAGATATGGAAGTATCCAAAAAAGCAATTGAACTAACACAAGCTAACATGGTTCCTTTACTTGCGATTGGTGTTGTTGGTATTGTATTATGTTTTGTTGGTGCTCTAATGATGCGAAAATTGAAAAAAGATGGTTTTTGGATTTACGTTGCAGGGCAAGTATTACCAGTAATCGGCAGCCTTGCATTAATGGGAATGGCCCAATTTACGGGCGTTACGAGCTATTTTATGTTTTTGATTCCTTTTGTATTTATATTCCTTTACAGCAGGCAACGAAAATTCTTGGTAAAATAAATTGTAATAAAAAAACGCCGAAATTTTTCGGCGTTTTTTTATTACTTTTATGTCCCGTCCTGAAATAGCGATACACAAAAACCATCGTTATGTCTTCATCAAATTATGTAAAGCGTACCCAGAGCAATTACAGTCTTTCTCTCAAGATTCAGA
>JBBREY010000028.1:0-29184 GCA_038225275.1 Chitinophagales bacterium
GACAAAGAAACTTTCGTACACGTTAGCGGATTGATCAATGAGATCAAAGAAGGTGACAAAGTAGAATTTGAATTGCAGAATGGTAAAAAAGGAATGAATGCAGTTAATGTAACTGTTATAGGATAATATCATTTTTATCAGATTGAAAGGCCACCCGAAACGGTGGTCTTTTTTTATTGTTTTATTGTGAAAGTCCTATTCTACAAACCATTATTTTTACTACCTAAAAAATTAAATTAGTATGAAAAAAATTTTATTGTTTTCTCTAAGCTTTATAACAGTAAATGTATTTGCACAGGAGTTAAAATTGGAAACAGGGAAAAAAATAACATCTACAACCACAACTTCCGTTAACATGGACATGGGTATGGGTGGAAAAATGACCATTGACGGAAGTACAAAAACTCTAATAGAAATTACAGGTGCAGATGCAAAAAATTACAATGCTAAAAATACTACTGTCAAGATGACTATGTCGCAAGACGGTATGGGGCAAAAGGTAAATTTTGACTCAGATAAAAAAGAAGACAGAGAAACAGAAGTTGGTAAAGAGATGAGCAAGATGCTTGATGTTGCAACAACTGTAACGATAGACAAGAACACAGGTAAGGTTACTGAGATTGATAAAAAGGCAGTGATGGCAGATGATACAAACCCTATGGCGAGTTTGATGGGTAACACTAATTCTGCAGAAGCTTCCACCTCAGCAGCTTTTTTTTACATTCCAAATGGGAAAAAAGTGGGTGATAAGTGGGCAGATTCTGTAAACGAAGCAGGTATGAAAGGGTTAAAAAACTTTGAATTGAAAAGTATTGTTGATAATGTAGCTACTATCGTAGTTACTACAAAAAGCAAAGGTACTATCTCTAAAGAAGCACAGGGTATGCAGTTTGAAATTGCAATGGATGGCACAGGCGACGGTGTAATTTTAGTGAACACAAAAACCTTTCTGGTTAAAAAAAGTACTTTGAATAATGATGTAAATGGAACGCTGGATATGATGGGGCAATCTCTTCCTATAACCATAAAATCTACAGCAAGTACCGTTTTTGACTAGTTGATAAATGACTTTTTATTAGAGGCTGCCCCATAAGTACGAGGCAGCTTCTTTTTATGACTATCCATGATGGAGAACTATCATCGTTTAAACAAAACTCAAGACCCTTTTTTATTTATAAGGGTAGCATCTTCTCCTTGTGATATAGAAAACTACTCTATTGCCAATCTCTATTTTGCAACCAGTAAAAACCAGCAGCTGCCATTACACAAATACTTGCTACGATAAACCATAGACTAAAAAATCCAAAATGTTGAGCTATTAAAGAACCGACACTGCTGCCAAAAACTTGCGCAAAACTCCAACCCATTGTGTACATCCCTGCATAGCTTCCTCGGGTTCGCTCGCTACTTCTGGCAATGTAAAAACTATTCATGAACGGCATGGAAACCATTTCTGCTATTGTAATTAATGCCATGCAACATATTGCTATCAGAGCACCTGTTAATAAAGGAATAGTCAATACCAAAAAAGCTAATCCCATTAACACAGAACCGTAACTCATTAAAATCAAATAAGGACGCCTACCCTCCAGTTTAAAAACCAACACCATTTCAAACAAGGCAATTAAAACGCCGTTAGCTGATAAAATCAGTCCAATATTAAATTCACTTAAATGCAAAGCCTGCTTAAAATACAAAGGAATATTGGTAAATAATTGAAAGAAACATGCAGCAAATAATATTTGAATTACCAAAAAATAAAGGAACTTTTTATCTCTGTATGGCGAATTCGATGCTATTGAAATTGACTTATCAGTTGCAGATTTATGCTGTTGCGCTTTTGTAATTTTTGGGAGAATTGCAATTAGCATAAATGCGGCGCTGATATTTGTAAAACCATCTACCCAAAATAATAATTTGTAATTAATAGCGGCAAGTAATCCTCCCAATGCGCTTCCGATCCCCCATCCCAAATTTATAGAAAGCCTCACTAGAGAGAATGATTGGGTTCTATTTTCAGGCGTACTATACAAAGCGATAGCAGTAGCATTTGCAGGCCGAAAACTTTCATTGATCATGCTTAAAATAAATGTGCAAATAACAATGGAGAGATACGTATTCATTTGTCCCAATACCAGAAACATTATTCCACCCAAAAACAACGCACCAAACTGAACATAATAAAAACCGAAACGGTCGCTAACTTTTCCACCAATTAATGCACCAATAAGAGAACCTAATCCATAAACTGCCACTACATAACCACCTTGTTTTAAGGTATAACCGAGGTGGTTACAGTACAAAGTCATAAAAGCCAATACCATTGTTCCGCTCCGGTTTATAAGCATAACAATACTCAATAACCAAATTTGTTTGGTTAAGCCTCGGTAAGCATTTTTATAAAGGTTTATGGTTTTGGCAATCATAGTAGAACCCGTCAAGCTTAATAATTTAAATCATTTTAAAAGTTTCTGTTCTTGGGGCATTTTCAAACAAAGCAGATATCGCTTTAGGCGGTACGGCAAGTTTTCTTACAACAGTATCTAACCAAGCACCATCGGCAGTAATAACAGCAGCAAGGGTTTCATCATTTTTGTAAATCTCATGTATCATTGTCCAACGTCCAAAATCGGCAGTTAATTTATCTACCTTAACATCAATACGCACCTTATCACCAAACAATATTTCCCTTTTAAAAACACATTCTTCTCTAAAAAGTATTGGACCAATATTTTGCTCCTTCATAAATGCAGGAGTTAAGCCATTCTCCACTAAAAATGCCATACGGCAATAAGCACCAAAGTCGTAATATTTGGAATGTACTACATGAAAATTTGGATCAAGATCTGACCAGCGGACTTCAATATTTTTTTGAAAATTATTCATTTTTAAAATTTGTGTTATTTAATGATGTTATTTCAAACAAAAGTCTTTTAAAAAAAACTTCCCGTCAAGGCGGGAAGATAATTTTTATTTTAAACACATAAAACAGTTAACCGTTGTACATAATATCATAATACTCTTTTGCCATTCTGTTGCTGTCAAACTGCCATCTCACATCGTTCATTCCATTCTTTACAATCTGACGCCAAACGTTTGCATTTTCGTAATACATCGGCAGTATCTGGTTCTCAAGAATTTCATACATTTTTTCTAAATCGTATTCATCTTGCTCATGCTGCCCCATACTTTCGTAATCTGCAGGTGGTATTAAGAAACCGTTGTTACCGTGGTTTATAAATTCGCATATCCAACCATCATTTGTACTAAAATTTACTGAGCCGTTCATAGCTGCTGTCATACCGCTTGTGCCACTTGCTTCTCTAGGCACTCGTGGATTGTTTAACCATACATCAGACGCTTGCTTTAATCTTTTACTCAATGCTAATTCATACCCTACGCAAACTGCAACGTTCGAAAACTCTTTGCTTAGATTTACTAAAAAATTAAAATCACTTATAGCAGGATAATCAACCGGGTAAGGCTTTCCAGCCCAAATGATTTGAACAGGATATTTGGTATTAGACATCAATGCCTTAAATTTTTCCTGATTTCTAGTTATTAGCTCCGCACGTTTGTAACCTGCAAATCTTCTCGCCCATACTATTGTCAATACATCAGGGTTCATCACCTTTCCTGACTGGTCAGATACAATCTCAAAGGCTCTTTTTTTAAGGTATCTTTTTCTATCAATGAAGGCGTCTTCATTATGAGTATCGGCAAAATTATACAATTGCTTGTCTGCCCAATAATGCCAGTTCTGTGCATTCGTAATTGCTTTTATCTCACAAATATTTTCATATTTACCCCACATTTTTCTGCTCACCTCACCGTGTAATTGGCTTACACCATTTGCTAATCTTGCAAAACGAAGTGCAGCCAATGAATGGTTGAATTCGTTATCAGTAATACCGGTTAATGCTCTCACCTCGTCCATAGATAAGCCGCAGAAATAACCCATCTTTTCACACAAATACATATCATGTTTTTCATTGCCAGCTTCTTCAGGCGTATGGGTTGTGAATACCAATCGCTTTTTTACTTCTTCCTTATTTCTACCAAATTTTTGATAGAGATAAAAAGCTGCACTTACCGCGTGTGCTTCGTTTAAATGATACACATCTGGATTAAAATTTAATTCATCCATCAACTTTGCACCACCAACGCCAAGCAAAATAAATTGAGCTACTTTGGTAGCAACGTTTGCATCGTATAACCTGTGTGTTATTGTTTGAGATACATGATCGTTTTCAGGTAAATCTGTACTTAATAAAAACAATGGAGCACTTTTAAAAGTTTCAGGATTTAGATAGTAAGCCTTTACCCAAACTGGGTGCTCGTGAATATTTATCTGAAATTTAATCCCCGTATCTTCTAAGTAATTATATATTTTTTCATTCCATTGCACTTGCAATGTTTGATCAGGATTGCGAGCCTGATCATAATATCCGTACTTCCAAAGTATGCCAATCCCTACTAAATTTTGCCTTAGTTCATATGCGCTTCTAAGGTGAGACCCGCTTAAATAACCCAACCCACCACTATAAATTTTTAATGGCTGGTGCACAGCAAATTCCATAGAAAAATAGGCTGATTTTTTTGAATATGCAGGATCTACCAAATAAGGAACTTCGTACCGTCTAAAATTCATTCTTTAAAATTTAATGAACTGCAATATAAATAGGAATATTTAAATAAGCGAAGGATGTTATTTTAACATTCATCCAAACGGAATACGTTACCCAAATAAATCCAACTAAAAAACTATCCCTTTTTTTATTAGATTTGCCTAACTTTTAAATTTTATTAAGTTAAGTTTAGAGATAAATAATATGGTAAAAAATGATTTGCCTTACAATTCATTAAGTGAGGTTCACAATACGGTTGATACGACCATCCAAAAAAAAGGATTAAGAAAAATATTTTCTTTTTTAGGACCTGCGTATTTGATAAGTGTAGGCTATATGGATCCGGGTAACTGGGCCACAGACATTGAGGGCGGCAGTACTTACGGCTATGCATTAATTTGGGTGTTGTTGATGAGTAACCTGATGGCATTGCTTTTACAGGGACTATCTGCAAGGCTAGGCATAGTAAGAGGAAGAGATCTCGCACAGGCAAACAGAGAGACGTACCCAAAAGGAATAAATTTCATTTTGTATTTATTAGCTGAAGTTGCCATTGCAGCCTGCGATCTTGCAGAGGTGTTGGGTATGGCAATCGGCATTCAGCTATTAACAGGTCTGCCTTTGGTTTGGGGCGTAAGTATTACAGTACTCGATACCTTTTTGTTGCTCTATTTGCAAAGGTTAGGGATGCGTAAAATGGAGGCTTTTATAATTGCGTTGGTGGGCGTAATATTTGTTGCATTTTTTATACAAATTTTTATGGCTGCGCCAGAGGTTGGTGAAATTGTAAAAGGTTTTTTACCAACTTTCCCTGACAAAACCAATCCGCAAAATGAAACTGCATTGTTTTTAGCGGTCGGAATAATTGGTGCAACTGTCATGCCCCACAACCTTTACCTGCATTCAGCATTGGTACAATCTAGAAAAATAGACCGAACAGATTTTGGTATAAAACAAGCGATAAAATTTAATAGAATAGACACTACCATCGCATTAAATCTTGCATTTTTTGTAAACGCTGCAATATTAGTACTTGCAGGTACATTATTTTTTGGGACAGAATATGCAGGAACAAAAGAGATACAGGATGCTCATGAACTGTTGCCATCATTTTTAGGCAAAGCCGCACCAATACTCTTTGCGGTAGCATTAATTGCGGCAGGGCAAAGTAGTACCGTTACAGGAACACTTGCAGGACAAATAATTATGGAAGGGTATTTAAGCTTAAGAATAAATCCTCTGTTGCGCAGATTGATTACTCGTTTAGTAGCAATTGTACCTGCACTAATTGTAATATTAGTTTATGGCGAAAAAGAAGTGGGAAGTCTTTTAGTGATGAGCCAAGTTATACTAAGCATGCAACTAGGCTTTGCCGTAATTCCATTAATATATTTTGTGAGTGATAAAAAAACAATGGGCAAGTTTGCCATTAATAACCTAACTAAGATAACTGCAGGTGCAATTGCAGCGGTATTGGTTTATTTGAATTTAAGATTGCTTGTTGAGAAGTCAATAGTGATTTTTAATGCTGATGGCATTTGGCTTAAATTATTTTTGGTAGCCGCAGCAATATTTTTTGGAAGCATACTTATTTACATCACATTTTTTCCATTGTTTAAGAAGAAGGATGTACAAAAATCAATTGCTATGCATTCAGCCGAAAACCTGCTTCCAGAACTGGTTATACCAACGTACAATAACATTGCAATTGCATTGGATTTTAGTAAGGACGATCATAAAATATTAGCCTACGCACTAGGGCAGGGTAACGAACAGTCCAATTATTTATTGATTCATGTGGTTGAAAGCGCATCAGCAAATTTATGGGGAGAAAACAGCAATGATAATGAAACATCAAAAGACAGAGAGCAACTCCAAGCTTATGTGAGCCAACTTCAAACAAAAGGTTTAAGAGTTACAGCTCAGCTCGGTTACAAGAGTAGGGTAAAAGAAATCGTTAGAATTGTGAAGGATAAAAAAGCTGATTTGATTGTAATGGGTGCACATGGCCACACAGGCGTAAAAGATATTTTGTATGGTGAAACTGCTAATGCCGTAAGACACGAATTACACATACCCGTACTTATTGTGACCTTGAAATAAGTAGCAGCTTTTCAGAGAGAAAAACATTCCATTTTTTTTGTTTTTCCTCCAATTGTCCATTCATTGTTTGTCCGTCGTAATCATCCTGCATCTTATTCATCATATCGCAACAGTCTTTGTAAATTTTTGGCAAAACTGTGTTACAATTTGCAGTAGTGATAACCGTATTTTTTAACCTGCTAATGAAAATCCCTGCCGCCAGATAACTCACATCAAAATGATGTTGCTCGTGGTTTAAAATATAAGCAGTTGCTTTTCCAGGCCTTACCCAAGATCCTTTTTTATTAAAATAACAATACACTGCTACATTAATTTCACCATTACCGTTAGAAGACCTCATGTTGGCTTTGTATCCGAAACCTGAGGCCGTTATGGCAGCCACCGGACTTGATGGGCCCGGCACACCTTTGAAATCATCCCAGACCAAACTTTTTGCCGGATTATAATAAATAGTATTACTCTTATTCATATCAGTCTGCTCCGTCCAATAAACGTTTGTTGCTACCTGCGCCACGGGTATCAAATAAAGAAACAAAGACAGATAAACTAGAAACAAGATTTTCATGGAGAGTTAGCATTTTCGAACTTCAAAAAAACAACAATTTTTTTGAACAAAATATTAATGGAACTACAATTAGTAATCAATTAACAGCAAAATTTTAAACTGTTTTTGGGAGGATCCGTAATAAAATCAAAGTCTCAGTATTACCTTTTCTGCCAATTCATCAACATTGATCTTTTCCATGCAATTAAAATGGTCTAACGGACATTTATCTAAACCATATTTACTGCAAGGCTGGCATTTTAAATTGAGTACTATATTCTCGTACACCGGCTTTTGTTGATTGCTTAAAAAATTACTTCCGTAATAAGGTTCTACATCAAGATCAGGCGTTGTACCTCCCCAAAGGGCTATTACAGGCCGTTTTAGCGCACAAGCTATGTATTGCATACCGGTATCATTGCTCACTACAAGCTTTGCCTTTTTAATAATGTCGGCCGACTCACTTATATTAAATTTACCACAGGCATTGTAAATTTTTGTAGGGTTAGTCTGAGAAATTACATTTCCATTTGCAGTATCTTCTTTGCCGCCAAGCAAAATAATAGGATGGTCAATTTTACTACACAGTTCAATGATTTTATGAACAGGAAAACGTTTTGTAAAATAGGTTGCACCAATTACTATTACAAAATATCCTGCAAGGTGCCCTGTTGGAATATCATCAGGCTTTAACTCATATTGTTTTGCAATAAAATAATCTAAACCTCCGCCATCATCTTTTACACCTAAAGATGAAACTGTACCCAAACTTCTTTGTGTGATATGCCTATTAGGCATTACATCAACATTTAAATTGGTTAATAGGAATTTTTTAAAAGTAAGTTTATCTATTGTATGTGTATCTCTTGAAAGAATTCTTTTAATTTTATTACTGCGGATGTTGTTGTGCAAATCAATGACATGATCATAATTCTCTGCCTTTAATCTCACAAGTATTTCTTCCAAATTATCGTCGTAATAAAAGAATTTATCTATGTATGGATTAGCGGCAGTAACGATTTTAAAAGAAAGTTTTGTAAGAAAATGTACTTCCGTATCGGGCAACTGGTTTTTTACACAACGAAATACCGGACTGGCTAAAACAATATCTCCTATTGATGAAAAGCGGATTATAAGAATTTTTTTCGCCAAAATAATTTACTTTATTCCTCAATAAAATTGAGGTCTTTGCCAAAAGTTTCTTTTGTAAAATATGCCGCAGTAATACTCACAGCCATTATAATAATTCCCACCCATATTGCTGCATTTACATACGAGGTGAAATGCTGAAAGCCGTTAAACATCAGCAGCATTAATGGCAAGGCCCCACGCACCATGTTTGGTGCAGTAGTAGTAGCAGTTGCTCGCATATTTGTGCCAAATTGTTCTGCTGCCATAGTTACAAACAGTGCCCAAAAACCTGTACTAAAACCGAGTGCAGCAGCTATAATATACATGCGAGAGGCATTTCCACCATCCTGATTAAAAAACAAAATGATAGATATAGCAGTAAAGAAATAAAAGATGTACAAAGCTTTTTTTCTACTCTTTAACCAATGGCTTACCAAACCAATTAATACATCTGCCACTGCAATAGCAACGTATGCATACATCGTTGCTTTTTTAGGCAATATTTTTTCAGTGATGCCAAATTTTTCCGCAAAATTATTAGAGAAAGCAAGTAGTATTCCGATAACATACCATGTGGGCAGACCAATTAAAACTGCTTTAGCGTATTTATAAAAACGTTCCTTATTATTAAAGAACAAAAGAATATTTCCTTTTACAACATTGGATTTTTTTACTTCGTTAAATAAACTACTTTCAAAAACGGATACTCTTAGAAGCAATAAACAAAAGCCCATGCCCCCTCCTATAAAATAGCAGGTTCGCCAATTAAAATACAATGAAATAAAATAAGCAAAAACAGCACCCGTAAGTCCTATACCCGCTAAAAGCGAAGTACTTAATCCTCTTTTTTCTTTTGAAACAAGTTCACTTACTAAGGTAATGCCTGCTCCCAATTCGCCTGCAAGCCCCAACCCTGCTACAAAACGCACCAATGCATATTGGTTAGGTGTTTGTACAAAACCATTTACAATATTAGCAATGCTATATAAAATAATAGAGCCAAACAATACACTTAATCTGCCTTTTTTATCACCAAGCATACCCCAAATAATTCCACCGATAAGTAAGCCAATCATTTGTATACTGATGATAAACTCCCCTTCGGATTTGATTTGTGCTGCGTTTAATCCAAGATCTGTAAGACTATCAACTCTTACTATATTGAATAAAAGAAGGTCATAAATATCTACGAAATAACCCAATGCTGCAACAAGGACAACAATATTAAAAATAGAAGTTGAAGAAGTTTTTTGCATGAAAAAGCAATTAGACGTTGTGTTTTTTTTCTGAAGATTTACCGAAAATCAATTTTAAAATTACGGGCGCTGTTGTTACTAAGACGATACCTACAACAATCACTTCGAGGTGTTCCCGCAAATCGAAATTAAATTGCTTTACGAATAGCTCCTGCAGATAATGTCCTGCAAATAACATAGCAAAAACCCACGCTACACAACCAATGATATTAAAAAAAGTAAACTTTTTCTTTTCCATTCCAACAATACCGGCAACTATAGGAGCAAAGGTTCTTACAATTGGTAAAAACCTTGCCATTACTATTGCACCACCGCCGTGTTTATCGTAAAAATCTTTTGCCTGAAAAAGGTATTTTTTGCGAAAGAAAAAAGTATCCTTTCTCTCGAAAAGAAAAGGACCGCTTTTTCGGCCAAACCAATAGCCCACAAAGTTTCCGGCGATGCCTGCTATAGAAATAATAACGCCAAGTATAAACAAATTTATAAACGCTCCGCCACTAAAGCCCAACCCACTTTGCACCAGTTCATAGCTATAAATACCGGCAACAAACAACAAGGAATCACCCGGTAAAAAGAAGCCTGCAAATAATCCTGTTTCTGCGAATATCACAAAAACAACAAACCATATTCCACCAAATATTATATAAAACATGGGTGTCAATAAATCCTTCCAGGTAAATTTTTTCTTCACCGTTACGATATTGTCCGCCCCAATATTTGAGAGGGAAAACTTTGCAGGACTATAATCCTTACCTGAAACACTAAAAGAATCAATTTTATTTAATGGTAAAGTTGTAAGGCCTTTTTCATCTGCTGTATAATTTACTCCACCAAAAGCAACAGTAATATTTTTTGCTTCTGATTTATATTGATTTTTAAATTTAACGGTAACACTATCTTGCCCTAAAGCGCCTTTAGCCATAAAAAAAGCAACTGCTATAAATAATATTTTGTGCATTAAATAAGTTTAATGTATGCAATCAATTTTAAACATTTTCAGCATCCTTTAACTCCCCTTCCATTTTACTCACTACTGCGGTTGCAATGCTGTTACCAACCACATTTGTTGCGCTTCTTCCCATATCCAATAAAGGATCTATTCCTAATAACAAAGCTAGGCCGGCTTCTGGAATATTAAATGTTGCCAAAGTTCCTGCAATAACTACAAGAGACGCACGGGGCACCCCTGCTATGCCTTTACTCGTAAGCATTAATACAAGCAACATACTTATTTGCGTAGTAATATCTAAGTGAATACCGTAGCTCTGCGCAATAAACAAAGATGCAAACGTCATGTACATCATACTACCATCAAGATTAAACGAATAACCCAGCGGCAATACAAAGCTCACAATTTTATCCTTGCAACCAAACCTTTCTAATTCCAACATTGTCTTAGGAAAAGCTGCCTCACTGCTTGAAGTACTAAATGCTATAAGCGCAGGTTCCTTTATTCTTTTCATTAAATTAAAGACTCTTTTACCAATAAATGCTGCACCTGCTAAAATGAGCACTACCCATAACAAGGCTAGCCCAAAATAAAATTCTCCAATAAATATTGAATAGGTTTTTAAAATGCCCAATCCCTGCTTTGCAATGATAGCGGCCATAGCACCAAAAACTGCAAAGGGTGCAAAATTCATAACATAACCTGTAACTTTTAAGATGATGTGTGCCATTGCATCAAGCGCTTTAATAACTGGTGCAGCCATGCTTCCTAATGCCCCGGCAGCCACACCAAAAAAAAGTGAGAATACCACTATCTGTAAAATTTCATTTTTTGCCATGGCGTCAATTACGCTTGCTGGAAACACATGATAAAAAAATTCTTTCACACTTAACGCTGCCTTGTCCACAGCCAAGCTTGAATTTGCATCAGGAAGAGTAAGGTGCATAGCAATACCGGGTTGAAAAAGATTTACCAATATCAAACCAAGTAATAGACTCATTAATGATGCACTTATAAACCATAACAATGTTTTGCCGCCTATTCTTCCAACTGCTTTTATATCGCCAAGTTTTGCAACACCAACAACCAATGTTGTAAATACGAGTGGCGCAACAATCATTTTAATTAGCCGCAAAAATATATCTGCAAGAATAGTAAACCAATCGAGCTTTTTATCACGAGCTTTAGTTACTTCACTTTTTTGATTAGATAAGAGTGCATTTTGTTTTACAAGATTTTTATACTGGACATTATTGGTATCAACCATCGCAGCCATTCTTCCCTCGATATTTTTTATAGAGTCATTTAAAAAGCCTATCATTCCAAATGTACTCGCACCTGAAATATCGTCTGTAATTTTCTTTTCTGTTTCCTTTTTTAAACTCTCAAGTTGTTTTTTCTGAGCAGCAAATTTTTCGTATATTATGGTATCTTTTGCCGTTTCAAAAACCTTCATTTTATCATGCAGACCTTTTTGCTGCAACTCTGCATTTGCAATACTCCTGTTTTCATTTCCAACGTAATAAGTATTTAATAAAAAACCTGTTATAATACCAAGTACCAAGCCGATACCAATATATAAAGTGAGTTTACTACGCCCTTCCGGCTTTATTTCCATATGCTAAAGTTATAATTTGCAATATAGTATTTAATGCTTGTTGTATGAAAGTGTGTATCAAAATTATAAACACATCTACTTTGTTAAGATTTATTGCTTAATTTTCAAATTCATTTTTAACAAAACTAAAAAACTATATGAGTTTATTTGTAAAAAAACCGATGAGTGTGTTATTGGCGGAAGCAGCCGATACCGAAAAAGGTTTAAAGAAAACTTTAAGTGCAGGTGCACTTGTGGCATTAGGCATTGGTGCAATTATTGGAGCGGGACTTTTTGTTAGAACTGCCGCAGCAGCAGCACAAAGCGCAGGACCATCTGTAACAATAGGGTTTATTGTAGCAGCTGTTGGTTGTGCACTTGCAGGATTGTGTTATGCTGAACTTTCTTCTTCTATTCCAATTTCAGGATCTGCTTATACTTATACATATGCTACCATGGGAGAATTGATGGCTTGGATTATTGGATGGGATTTAGTGTTGGAATATGCCGTGGGCGCAGCAACCGTGGGGATTGCATGGAGTGAATATTTAAATAATTTATTGGTAAATGTGCTCCACATGAAGGCCATTGCATATGAATGGTGCCACTCGCCTTTTCAACATTCATTGCCGGATGCAGCAGGCGTGGTTCACAGTGGTATTTTAAATATTCCAGCTTTTGGTATTGTTTCCGTACTTAGCTTGTTATTAATAAAAGGTACGCAGGAGTCAGCTTTTGTAAATGGAATTATTGTCATTGCAAAAGTTGCCATCGTTGTTCTCATCATCATATTTGGTTGGGGTTTTATAAATCCGGCCAATCATGTACCCTACATTCCTGAACCTTCTACATTTACGGATAATGCTGGCGTAACGCATGCGTTTGGTGGAATAATGGGAATACTCGGCGCCGCAGGTACAGTATTTTTTGCGTTCATTGGTTTTGATGCTGTGAGTACTGCAGCACAAGAAACTAAAAACCCTAAGGTAGCAATGCCCATCGGAATCTTAGGTTCGTTGGCTGTATGTACAGTTCTTTATATTTTATTTGCTCATGTACTTACAGGCTTGGGCGACGTAAACTTCTTTCGTACAGAAGGTGGAGAAGCATCTGTTGTAGCAGCTATAAATAAATTTATGCCGGGGTATGGTTGGTTAGGCAAATTGGTTACAGTTGCTATTCTTGCAGGTTTTTCATCTGTTATACTAGTAATGTTGTTAGGTCAAAGCCGTGTATTTTATAGCATGAGTAAAGATGGCATGTTACCAAAAGTATTCAGCGATGTACATCCAAAATACAAAACACCTTACAAAGCAAATTTATTTATACTTGTTATAGTAGGTGCTTTTGCAGCTTTGGTACCCGGAGATATTGTCGGCGATATGACAAGTATCGGTACATTATTTGCCTTTATGCTTGTATGTATAGCGGTAATAATCCTTCGTAAAACTGACCCTGATTTGCCACGCCAGTTTAAAACGCCTTTAGTACCATTGGTTCCAATTCTTGGTATTATCGTTTGTGCTGCCATGATCTACGGACTTGGTTGGACCAACTGGTTAAGACTTATAGGATGGTTACTAATCGGTTTCGTAATTTATTTTGGTTACAGTAGATATCATAGTAAACTTGATAATGGTACTATCAAAAAAGATTAAAAAATTAAAATACCCCGAAATTTTCGGGGTATTTTTTTAAGAGCATTTTCTAAAAAATATAAATTAAATATTATGACAGCATCAAAAGGCTACGCAGCACAAAGCCCTACAACAGACCTTGCCCCATGGAATTTTGAAAGAAGAGAAATGGGACCTCACGATGTACAAATAAAAATCAGTTATTGTGGTGTATGCCATTCAGATCTTCACCAGATAAAAAATGATTGGTTCCCTGGAATTTTTCCAATGGTACCAGGGCATGAAATTGTAGGCACAATTATCAAGACAGGAGATTCAGTAAGGAAATTTAAGATCGGGGAGCTTGCAGGTGTTGGTTGCATGGTAGACTCATGCAGAACCTGCGATAATTGTAAGGATGGAATTGAGCAATATTGTGAAAACGGAAATGTTGGCACTTACAATTCAATGGGAAAAGATGGCGTACCCACTTATGGTGGCTATTCAGATAATATTGTTGTACACGAAGATTTTGTATTACATATTTCTGATAAACTTTCTTTACCGGCTGTTGCACCGTTGCTCTGCGCAGGCATTACAACTTACTCACCATTGCGCCATTGGAAAGTGGGTAAAGGACACAAACTCGCCGTACTTGGGTTAGGTGGCTTAGGCCACATGGCCGTTAAATTTGGTGTGGCATTTGGTGCAGAAGTCACCGTCCTCAGTACTTCCACTTCTAAAGAAGAAGCTGCTAAAACTTTGGGTGCACATCATTTTATTGTTACGAAAGATGCTGCACAGGTTGCATCTGTAAAAAATTCATTTGATTTTATTTTAGATACTGTTTCTGCTGAGCATGATATGAATATGTATATCTCTTTACTTAGAACAAATGGTGTTCATATTTGCGTAGGTGCGCCTTCCACACCCCACAGTATTAATGTTTTTGGATTATTAGGTGGTAGAAAAAGTGTAGCTGGATCCGGTATAGGAGGTATTGCAGAAACACAAGAAATGCTTGATTATTGTGCGGAACACAATATAGTTTCAGATATTGAGATGATAGATATTAAAGACATCACTGCATCGTACGCCCGAATGGAAAAAGGAGATGTGCGCTACAGATTTGTAATTGATATTGCAACTTTATAAATATTACTGCCATAAAAAATCCCCTTTGAATATAATTAAAGGGGATTTTTATTTTATTAAATTATTTAAAAAAACCGTCATCTTTCAAGCTTAAAGTTTTTATCGGTCGCAGGACGTTTCGGCGCATTTGCAACTTTGTAACCGGTTCTATACATCCAATCAGCCATCTTTTTTAATTTAGGATAATTGATATTTTGTGCGTTGTCTTGTGGTGTGTGATAATCAGGGTGCAACAGCGTTGTATACATAATTGAAGGAATACCCAATCTTGCATATGGCAAATGATCGCTTCTAAAATACCAGCCTTCAGGGTGGGTAATTTTATCCCACGATGAATCCAATATAAAATTTGGACCTTCCTTATTAGCAGCAAAAGCCATATTCACTAAATCTTCAGAATTTCTATGCGGAGGTGTGCTTCCTAATATAGTTGCGCTGTCAATATTGTTTCTACCAATCATATCCCCATTCAAAACCGCAACAATCGATTTAATAGAAACTGTAGGATGTTGGGAATAATATTTAGAGCCTAATAAACCCCTCTCCTCTGCACCATGTATCACGAATAAAATGGAACGCTTTGCAGGATATTTTGCAAATGCCCTTGCGTTTGCAAGCACAGCAACATTAACACTGCCATTATCATCAGCACCGTAAAAAATTGAATCATTTTTAATTTCATTTCTTATACCATGGGCGTCAGTATGGCCACTGTAAAGTAAGTATTCAGATTTTAGTTTAGCATCTGTTCCATCAATCTTACCTACAACATTTACTGAAGGATAATCATATTTTGATACAATAATATTTGCTTTTAATGTTGCCGTATTTTGCATTAATTCATTTTTCGCATTGGCATGCAACCAAAGAACAGGAACTGTCGTTGAGAGATTTTCGTTTGCACCGCCTTCAATATCATAGGTGCCTCTTTTAAAATTTTCATTTGCATCATCCCAAGCCTGCTCTTCCGTATCGTCGGCAATAAAAATAATACCAACAGCACCTTTTTGTTGTAACGGCAAACCGTATTTTGTATAAATTGCCCTGCTGTAGCGCCATGTAGGCAGAGAGATATTTAAATTAATATCCTTCTTGTTGGCTTCTATTGCCACTATTTTTCCTTTTACGTCAATCGAAGAATTTACAAGATCAAGCGCATTTCCTAAATAAATAATTGGTGCATCTATTTTAATATTCGCCATTTGAGCAACGGCAATATCCTTCCAAAGCGCCATCGGCTTTTCATTTAAATAAAATGTTGATTGCGGCGTAACATAATTCCGCCATAAAGTGAAGTACTGAAAATATGTTCCATCATCGCCTGCAGGTTTAATACCAATAGCTCTGTATTTTTCTGCCAACCATGCAGCAGCTTTTAATTCATCTAAAGTTCCTGCAGAACGCCCCTTAAATTTAGCATCTGCAAATTCATACAAATCCTTTTTGAGCTCTTCAGTTTTTATCAGGCTTAAACCGATAGGATCACTTTTTTGAGCATTAACCTTTAGTAAAATTAAAAAAGACAACGACGTAATTAAAAAGATTTTCATTGATTTATTTTTATTGATGGGTTTAGATATTACTCTATTTATTTGCAATTTTAATTCGACACACAAACTAAGAAAAAAGAAAGTTAGGCAAGCGAGTTAGACGAAACTTATTTAATTTCTATTTCGTCTACAAACAAATGTGTATCACCACCAGGGCTTTCGTGCCATGAAGGAAGCTTACCGTATTGAACTGCTTTTATTTTTACGAACCTAGCGTTTGTAGATGCAAAAGTTGCAATTACATTTTTTACCTGAGGATTAAGATCTTCAATCGGTAAAAAATTATTGGTATCAGACACCGTTTTGTAAACAACACCATCGCTTGAAACTTGTACGATCATTTGCTTCGGTGCAACGATCCATGCTCGGGTATCCTGCAAAAAACCAGCTGTTACTGTTGATATTGTTGTTGGAATTTTTAGATCTATCGTAACATCCATATCAGCTTTTTGATAGCCTTGCCAGTTTCCTTTTCGCCAGTTTGTTTCACCACGTATTCCATCAATTAAACCCAATGCTCCTCCACCATCATACATTTGTTCGTAAGCGCTGTTTAATTTTACTGACCAGTCATGCGCCATTTTTTTATAAATGGCGGTCGTTACAAAACTCTTTTTCCCATCCGCATTGTAAGTAACTGCTTTTACTGTTTGTGATTCGTTTACAGTAAGTGGCTGAGTGTATTTTATAGATTTGTCTGTGGGTTCACTACCATCTGTAGTATAATAAATAGTGATATTTTTTTGAGAAGATGTAATAGGAACTATTTTAGTTTTTTGAAAAGAGGTTGTACCCCCTTCAATAATTGGGTTTAGAACTATTAATGGTCTATCATTTACAATTTTCTTTAATGGCCCCCTACGAATAGGAACTTCATGGAAATTATTCATTTCCAAGATCAGTTTGTCATTACTTAATAAATGATTGCTTGCTATTTTATTTCCTTTAAAACTAAAACCCGAATCTGAATTGAGATCTTTATACCTACCTGTATAAAAGTTATTGGAGCTTATTTTTTTTGCATCAATTTCAAAGACTGTTTTATCTTCTTTATGAATTATAATTTTTGAAAACAACGGTGTACCCAAATCGTAATTTTCACTGCCGGGTGTAACCTGATAAACCCCCATTGCACTCAACACATACCAGGCACTCATTTGTCCACAATCTTCATTTCCTATTAAACCGTCAGGGGTATTTTTATAAAACGCTGTCTGTATTTGGTGTACTATTTTCTGCGTTTTCCAAGGCGCATTTGTGTAATTATATAAGTAAGCAATATGGTGACTTGGCTCATTACCATGTGCATATTGGCCAATCAAACCTGTTATGTCACTCTGTTCCCTACCGGTAGTTTTTGTGGTGGTACTAAATAATGCATCCAACTTTTTCTCTAATACATCGGCTCCGCCTGTCATATGCAAATAGCCTACAATTTCCTGCGGCATGTAAAAACTATATTGCCATGCATTGGCTTCTGTATAATTATTGTTTACCTCTTTTGGGTCAAACGGACTGAGCCAATCGCCGTTTTTCCTCGGGCGCATAAATCCGGTTTTCGGGTCAAGTACATTTTTATAATACTGTGCTCGCTGTATAAATTCATCATATACTTTTTGGTTGCCAATGGATTTTGCAAAAATAGCTATGCACCAATCATCATAAGCATATTCAAGCGTTCGGCTCACGCTTTCCTGATCATCATCGCTTTCAATTAGTCCTTTCGCTTTGTAAGCTGCTAAGCCGAAGTGATCCATATTTGCGCTATGCAACATGGCTTCCAATGCAAGGTTTGTATCAAAGTCAGTAATACCTTTCATGAATGCATCTACAATTACAGGAATACTGTGATAGCCAATCATGCACTCGGTTTCATTGCTTGCCAGTTCCCAAACGGGTAATCGTCCACCTTCTTTATATTGGGTTAAAAATGTTTTAATGTAATCCAATGTTCTTGCTCTGTCAATAATGGTGTAAAGCGGATGTGCACCACGGTAAGTATCCCACAAACTAAAAACAGAATAATAATTAAATCCTTCTGCCTTGTGAATATTATTATCTCTGCCACGGTACATTCCATCTACATCCATATTTAAACACGGCACCACAGCCGTATGGTATAAAGCCGTATAAAATATTTTCTTTTTTTCTTCATCACCCGTTACTTCTATCTTACCCAGTTCTGCACTCCATTTTTTTTCCGCAGCAAGTCTTGTGCTTTCAAAATCCCAACCAGGTAATTCTGCTACAAGGTTTTTCATTGCACCATTCACACTTACAGGTGAGAGTCCAACTTTTACATAAATGTTTTTATCTGATGAAAGATCAAATTGAAAAAATGCTTTAATATTTTTTGAAGAAATTTCACTTGATTGACTTTGCAAAATCAAACTTTCATTGTTCCATATGCCATAATTTTTTATTGGCTTTGAAAATTTCATTACAAAAAAGATATATTGATTTTGAGCCCAGCTTTTGCTTCTCCGCATACCGGTAACGGTAACACTATCTTCCAATTTTAAAGATGATTCCAATACTTCATCTCTGTGTTTCAAATCTAAAATAACGGTATTGTCATTTTCATTTGAGAATGTATAATGGTGAAACCCCACCCTTTCTGTAGTTGTAAATTCTGTTTTTATATTCCCCTTATCAAGCAAAACACTGTAATACCCCGCTGCTGCTTCTTCATTTTTATGCGAGAACTTTGATCCGTATATTTTATTATCGGGTGAAGGTTTCCCTTCCATCGGCATAACAAGAATGTCGCAATAATCGGGTATGCCAGTGCCACTTAAATGGGTATGAGAAAAACCATAGATATAATTATCATCGTAATGATAGCCACCACAGCCATCCCATCCTTCGAGCCTTGTATCGGGACTTAACTGAACCATACCATGCGGGGCTGTTGCGCCGGGATATGTATGACCATGCCCACCGGTACCAATAAAAGGATTTACAAGTTTCGAATAATTCGTTTGGGCAAATAACGCCATTGGAATAAACATTATAGCAAACAACAGACAACGATGCATTTTCATAAATAGAATTGTAATGCTTAAAGCTATTAAAAAAGGCAAGATTTTTTTCTTTTATTAATTAATTTGACTGTGCCTACAATATTACGCACAAAAAAAGCCTCCGATTATGGAAGCTTTTGAAATTAATATGATCGCTTTTTAAAATGGTAAGTCATCATCTAATGGCATATCTGCAGCAGGCATTGGCGTACGTGCTGTTGGTTGAGCTGAGTAACCTGAATTGGTTACATTCCCTGCATTAGAATTTGAATAGCCTCCTGTTTGTTGTTGCGCTCCTCCAGGGTTATCATTTTTGCCACCAAGTAGTTGAATATTTTGTACTCGCATACGTAAAGTTGCTGCAACATTTCCGTCTTTGTTGGTATAACCTTCGGCTTCAGGCGCACCTTCTGCATAAACCATTTGCCCTTTTAAAAGATATGGAGAAATAGCGGTTCTGTCTGTCCAATACGCACATTCAACCCAAGTAGTTTTTTCTTTCTGGTTGCCTTGCGCATCTTTAAAACGCTCAGTGTGAGCAACGCTAAAATTGATCACATTTTTACCATTTACTTCTTTTACGATGCAATCTTTGCCAAGATTACCTACGATTTGTAATTTTACCATAACTGTTTTTTTTAGTGATGTATTTGTTTAATTGATGTATCTAATAAAGTTAAAAATAAAATTTTTTCTACCCTCTCAAAAGATCCGCTTCTAAAATCTTTTTTCTGTTATCTATGTACTATTCCTAGTTCATCTTCTTCTTTAACGTACTTACCTGGTCCTGCAAATTGTTTACAAGGTTTGCCAACGAATTTACATCCCACCTTTGTTGAGCAGCAACTTTTCCTATTACGACATGTGCACTCCAAAGCTCAACAATATCCTCCGCATTTACCTGATAGGGTTGGTAAGATGGATTATCACTTACCAATGTAACTTTTGCCTTTGTTTTTGCATTTCTTACAAGCCTTTTATAAACAATACCCTCATTGCGACTTACAACAATAAATGCCGCATTGTTTTTTGCATCTTCAATTGAGTCTATCTTTTCACCAACAATAATACTTCCACTTGGTGTTGGCAACATGCTATCTCCTATTATTTCAAAAGCCCTGTAATTACCGCCTGCCAGCATAGGCAATGTAAAAGTATTTAACTCATCTATAAACTCTGCATCTGCATAACCCGCAAGATAACCGGCTGCAGCTTTTACAGGTACAAAATGAATTACATTCCTTTCTTCAGCCATCATCATCTTCTGCTTGCGACGCTTCATTAGATAGCTGCCAGTTTCGTTGCTGAGGTCTTTTAGAAACAATTCATCTAAACTCAATTTGAAAATATCTGCAATTAATTCAAGCACATCCAACCTTGGATCTGCACGTTCTTCTTCATAAGCCCCAACCAATGACCGCTTAATGCCGAGTTTGTTTGCAAATTCTTCCTGCGTCCACCCTCTTAGTTTGCGAAGGTATTTTAGATTTAATCCTGCTTGTGACATGATGACTAATTTGATTAGCACAAATATACTAATATATTTAGTTTATCAAAATTTATTTTATAAAACTATTTAGTAACAATCTCGCCATCCAAATCTTCAAATAAAGAGGCATCTTGCTAAATTTTAAAGAAGAATACTACCTAAAAAATATAATTTATAAATGATCCAAACTATCTGGTTAATATTAAGTTTAGCGTCTAATTTTAAAATACTTTCAAGTGTTGTACTAATCCTCTTTATAAACAAATTTTTGAAGCGATGTTTGGTTCGGAATGTTTTTGAAACTCCATGTAGGATGTCCAAAGTTTGCTACCCAAGTCTTTCCATCCATACCCGCTGGAACTAAAACTTTATAAATGTTTCTAGAATTTGTTTTAATTCGATGTAATAAAATTCCATTTGGTGTAAAAAGAAAGCCTCGACCATTTAAACCCTCGGGCTCTGCATCATAAAATGCAATTTCTTTAGTGCCTTTTGGAACGTAAAAATATTTTACTGGGTAAGCAAAGTTGTCGAAGTCCTGACCACCATTATATGAAAACAATACAATGCCTGGAGTTTTAATAGTTGCTCGTCCAAATCCTCTCTCAGTCTTTATAAAGTATGTTTCACCTTTCACTACATTCACTACGAATTTTTTCATATACCACTTATGATACTTTCCTTCATCTACTTCGCTAAACGTTGAATTAGCACTGTCTACAGTTTCTTCAATGAGGATATTATCAGCAGTAAATATCTTACAAGGTGTAGCTGCTACTCCACCCATATTTACTATAACTCTTCCTGAAAATGGAGCTTTAAAATACAATTGTGTAAATATTCCAAACCTCCAAGCAGCGTTTGGAATGCTATCTGTATACTTAACTTTATCAAAATCAAAAACAAACTCAAGTATACTATAATCTAAGGGTGCATCTCCTAAATCCTTTGTAAAGGTTTGTTCAATTTCATTTTCTGTTAATTGATGTGCCGAAATAGGTTCAGGTGCAGGTCCTAAATATTGTTGTCCAGTTAATGCAACTGTCTGCACCAACATCCTTTGATGAATACTATATATGTATTGATAAATGCTATCATTATTCGCTTTAGTAAATGTTCGTTCCGCCATCAACTTCATAAAATGTACATAAGCTTTTACATCATTAATTCGCTTCCATTCGAGACTCTTGACTTCAACTAATTTCGTTGCTTCATTTAGATCACTTAAGCTAAAATTTACGTCCGCATTTTGTTGATAATTTATACTCCAACGCTTGTACATGCGCTCCATTGGTTTCCACCCTAAACCAAAACAATCCTTTAAATATTTATTAAATAGTGTATCAATATTTTTTGTCAAATCCCACTCTAATTGACCTGCCAACCACCAGGCGTGTCCCATAGGTCCGCTTGCATCCGTAGTTTCTATATTCATCCCACCTACTTTATTTTTGTTCCAAAAGTTTAATTTTTCCGGTATTGTGTAAATATTAAATTGTGGTAGGCCTAAACTCCATTGAGTGATGTTCCAATAGTCATAAATATCCATCTTGCCTTTGATTGCCTCTGCCCATGTCCTAACCATTTGATTTGGCTGGTATGCGGTTTGAAAAGCATAAGGTGTAATCATTGGGTAAACATTTTTTCTCAACTTAAATTTTGGAACTAAAGCATTGTAAGGCCCATCACCATAAGATAACGCCCCAACTTTTACTTTGTCATTATTTTCAACGAACAGCTTTGCCACTTCATTGGTTAGCCACCACCACTTATCAGCATGATTCCATTTTTTAATCCCTTTAAATCCATCAGGAGGTAACGGATCGTCTGAACCACCCTTACCATCTTCAGAGTCTGTGCTAATCATGGTGAATAATGCATTAGAGTCATATCGCTTTATTGCCCATTCTTTATAGACCTGCATCGCACTATCATTTTCTATTTTTAATCTACCATATCTTTTACCAGGTATACTATTAAACCAATGAGGATGCGCATCTAATACTTCTTTATTTTCTAAGTAAAATAAATCCCCAACATGACCTGCATTATTAAAATCGGCATTAAATCTATTTCTTCGTTTCCAAGTGTACCAATTATTTCTGTAGTTGTATTTTGGATCTATTGACAAAGGATATTCCAATCCTCCCGTACCCGCAAAAATTCTATTCCTAAAACTTGGTTCTTTCCATTCGCCTTTAATAATTATTTCATTTAAAACAGTAGGTTTTACAAGCCAATTTTCACCTGCACCATACCACCTAATGCCAAGCATGTCTATATAAGTATAAACTGCATTTTCTAAACTTTGCTCGCAAGTGTATCGTAGTTCCACATTTGTGTTATTAGCAGAAATATAAAACGCCTGCCCAGTTCGTTCCCCAATAGAAACTTTTACGATATTTATTAATCTACCATTTTTATAATTTTTCAATACGTCTTTCAAATCAACTATAGTTGCATTTTCCACGCCATCATATTTTATTAAAAATGGCATGAATTCTCCTTGTATAGAATCAGTAGTTTTATCAAAATTGGCTTGAGTAAAACTAATTTTTCCAAGCTTTTCAGCACTTACATTACACAGCATTATTGCCATCACTATTAATAATTTCATAATTATTTTTACTTACTAGTTTAACAAGTGTTACTCAAAATCTAATTTCAGTTAATAAATATCATAAAGATTTAATTTTTCTATTTAAACCTTTAAATCAATAATTCCTCAATTTTCCCATTAAAAATACCTCATCTTACATACATGAATAAAAATTTGGCTTTACTTTAATAAGCAGTGCCAATAAAATTTTTAGGTCCTAATTGAAATATTATTTTTTACAGAACTGCAAATACTTCATCGCCTGCCATATCTCTATATTTTTACAAGTGCAATTAAAATCTGATGAAAGGATAAACGTTTATTTTCTTTCAACCTAAAGTTTGTTTGTTATTTTCATTCTTCAATTTATTATCATGAAAAAATTATTGTTGCTGCTTTCTGTTGTTTCTATTTTTAAAACTACCAATGCGCAGATGTCTGAGAGCGGTATCGACTCTTTGGTAAACCTTACCCTGAAAACATTTGATGTGCCGGGTATTGCTGTGGCAATTGTAAAGGATGGAAAAGTAGTGCATGCAAAAGGTTATGGAGTTCGTAGCTTAGCCAATAATTTACCGGTAGATGAAAATACGTTGTTCGGAATAGCATCTAATAGCAAAGCTTTTACAAGTGCTGCTTTGGGTATGTTGGTAGATGAAGGCAAACTAAAATGGGAAGATAAAGTGCGTGATTATATTCCTGAATTTAAAATGTATGACCCATACGTTACAGATGCCTTTACCGTAAGAGATTTACTTACACACCGCAGTGGGCTTGGGCTTGGCAGTGGCGATCTGATGTTTTTTCCGGATGGTGGAAATTTTACGAGGCAAGAAATGATTCATAATTTGCGCTACCTAAAACCTGTATCTGACTTTCGTACAAAATACGATTACGACAATAATTTATACATAGTTGCAGGCGAAGTTGTTGCTAAAATAAGTGGTATGAGCTGGGAAGAATTTGTGGAGCAGCGCATAATGAAACCGATTGGTTTTACAACTTCTAAAACATCTTATAACAGGGTTACAAACAATCCGAATATTATAGATGCACATGCACCCGCCGATGGAAAAGTAATTATGATTCCGCATGACTGGAACCCAGTTGCAAATGCTGCAGGCGGCATTATGAGCAATCTTACAGACCTTACAAAATGGATCATCTTACAAATGAACGATGGTAAATATGGCGATGGCAAACGACTTTTCAGCAAAGCTGTGCACGATGAAATGTGGAGCCCACAAACCATTATTCAGCAAGCACAGGGCGGTCCGTATAACACCCATTTTTCTTCTTACGGTTTAGGTTGGTTTTTAAGCGATGTAAAAGGGTATAAACAAGTAACGCACACAGGTGGACTTGCAGGTACTGTTACGCAAATAACTTTATTGCCAGAATTAAAACTAGGCATTATTGTGCTTACCAACCAACAATCTGGTGCAGCATTTAGTGCCATTACAAATACAATTAAAGACAGCTACCTGGGTTATCCCAACCGTGGGTGGGTAAAAACTTACAGTGATAGAGTAGCATCCGGAAATGCAGCCGCAAAAAAAATTGCTGATCAGATAGCTACGGATTTAGCAGCACAACAAAAGATGGGATCAGCAAAAATTATTGACAGTTTATTTACCGGTACTTATAATGATAAATGGTTTGGAGATGTAAACATTACATCCAAAAATGGCGGGCTGTGGTTTGCTTCCGTAAAATCGCCTAGGCTCAATGGTTATGTAACTCCTTACAAGGCCAATACATTTATTGTAAAGTGGACCGACAGAAGTTTTGATGCCGACGCGTATGTAATGTTTAATATGGATAGAAATGGAAAAGCAAGAGGTTTTACCATGGAATCTATTTCGCCGTTAACCGATTTTAGTTTCGACTTTCAGGATCTGGATATGAAGAGAGTGAAGTAGTAAATGGGGAATCGCGAATGAAGTATTAAAATTTAGTTTTTTGTGTCTCGGGCAGTTTGTCTAAGAAAACTTTTTTGTATTTGTGTTCAGGATTTGCGTCATTATCATCTTTTTCAAAGGCAGCAAAAGAAATTTCAAAAAAAATTTCATTTTATCAATCCGTTATAAGTTTTATAAATCTTTAATTACGGGGAAATATTGACACACATATCCTCAATTTTCCCCAGCATATATATTGCTTATCATTTTCAAAGTTTGCAATGTTGCCTTTCTCACTAGAGGCATCTTTTTTGCCATACTACAAATAGAAATACAATAATGTATTTTTTATTAAATATTAAATTACTTCTTATGAAATCTATTTCAGTTGCCATTTTGTTAATGAGTGCAATTACACTAACTAATTGTTCGTCATCGAGTATGATGGGAGATTCTTCTAAATCTGTCATGGTTGGCGGTGCAGAAATGATGCCTTCAAAAAACATTGTAGAAAATGCAATGAATTCCAGCGAACACACAACGCTTGTAGCTGCTGTAAAAGCTGCTGGTCTTGTTGAAACTTTACAGGGTGCAGGTCCTTTTACTGTTTTTGCACCAACAAATGCTGCATTTGATATGTTGCCTGCCGGTTCAGTAGACCTTTTGGTAAAACCATACAACAAAATGACGCTTACAAAAATTCTAACTTCACACGTTGTTGCAGGTAGAATGAGTGCTGCAGACCTTGTAAAGATGATTAAAGATGGTAATGGTATGGCAACACTAACTACTTTATCAGGCCATAAACTAATGTTGACTCGCCAGGGAGATGCTGTTTTAATTAAAGATGAAAATGGCGGAACCGCTGTTGTAACAACTGCCAATGTATATCAAAGTAACGGTGTTATTCATGTAATTGACCATGTATTAATACCTTCTTAATAAAATTATAATAGAAAAAAACCAGAGATCATTTCTCTGGTTTTTTTATGTCTTCACCAACCACTTTCTACACAAACATCCGTTAAGTTTGCATAAATTTTTTAAATGATCAATGCATCTATTATCACTATTGGCGATGAACTTTTAATAGGCCAGGTAATTGACACAAACAGTGCTTTTATTGCTCAGCAATTGAATCTTGCAGGCTTTTTAGTATCACGCAGAGTTGCTGTTGGGGATGATTATGATGCCATAAGAAGAGCCTTAGACGAAGAGAAAAAATATGCTGATATTATTTTAATTACCGGAGGCCTAGGTCCGACAGCTGATGATATTACCAAGCCACTACTTTGCGAATATTTTGGCGGAAGATTAGTCGTTGATGAAACTTCGCTTGCCAACGTAAAACATCTTTTTGAAAATATTTTTAAAAGACCTTTTACGGAGCGAAACAGAAAACAGGCAGAAGTACCGGACGTGTGTACCGTTGTTCAAAATAAAAAAGGTACAGCACCCGGTATGTTATTTAGCCAGCAGATCAATGGAAAAGACAAAATATTTGTAAGCATGCCTGGCGTACCGTTTGAGATGATGGCAATGATGACAGATGATGTGATACCATATTTAACGCAAAAATTTTCTCCCACTCATATTGTTCACCGCACTTTGCTAACATCAGGCATTGGGGAGAGTATGTTGGCTGATATGATCATTGATTTTGAAAATGATTTACCAAAAAATATTAAACTTGCTTATCTGCCAAGTTATGGAATGGTAAGGTTAAGGCTTACGGCAATTGGAGAAAATGCAGATGAAGTGGAGGATAGTATTAATAACCAATTTGCCCAATTAAAAAAGCTTTCCGCTGAATTTCTTGTAACAGATGTTGATGAGACAATGGAGAAAACGGTAGGAAAATTGTTATTGAAAAATGGCAAAACGATGAGTACTGCAGAAAGTTGTACTGGTGGATATATAGCACACCTTATAACAGCTATGGCAGGCTCTTCAGCATTTTACAATGGAAGTGTTGTTAGTTATTCTAACGAAATAAAAGAAAATTTGCTGCAGGTAAAGAAAACCACAATTGATGCAGTTGGTGCGGTTAGTGAGGAGGTAGTAAAAGAAATGGCAGCAGGTGCATTAAAAAATATTGGAACAGATTACACCATAGCAGTATCTGGCATCATGGGACCAGACGGTGGCGTGCCGGACAAACCGGTTGGAACAGTTTGGGTATGTGTAGGAAGTAATGAAAAGGTTGTTACACATAAATTTTCATTTAGGTTTGATAGGGAAAGAAACATAAGACTAACGGCATTGAACGCACTGAATATGCTGCGAAAATTTATCCTGGAAAATAATTAATAAAGTAATTAAAACGGTTAGCATTGTTTATAACAGAAACACAAATACGAATGCATTATGCGCTGACTGACCAAATGGGCGTTGTTTATTATGGAAACTATGCACAATTTTACGAAATAGGCAGATCAGAGGCTATCAGGCAATTAGGCTATACCTATAAAGATATTGAAGCCATGGGAATTATAATGCCGGTGGTAGAAATGAACAGTAAATTTTTACGCCCTGCAAAATACGATGACCTCATAACCGTAAAAACTACGCTTAGAGAGCTGCCTACGGGGCA
The DNA here is from genome assembly GCA_038225275.1 of Chitinophagales bacterium. Classification (GTDB taxonomy): domain Bacteria; phylum Bacteroidota; class Bacteroidia; order Chitinophagales; family Chitinophagaceae; genus Ferruginibacter. The sequence goes on from JBBREY010000028.1 coordinate 28,135, forward strand.
TGCGATCAATTTCTTTTTCGAAATTTTTAATGAGGAAGATAAATTGTTGAATGCGGGAAATGTGATTCTTTATTTTATGGAAGCCGTTACAATGAAACGATCTAAAATGCCCGCAGCATTAGAGGAAAAACTAAAAGGATATTTTAATGTGATGGTTAAGTAAACCGCATTAAAACATCCTTAATGATAACAACCACAAAAAATTATGCTCTGTGATAATCTCCTTTCCAGTTCTTTATAGATTGCTTAATTTCTTTGGGCGATAAGTCTTTTTCAACTGCTAAATGTGCAAGATCTACAAACTCATTGTTGGGCGCAAATCGCAAAGCAATTATTTGCCCTAAACGTAATTTACTGTCAAGTAACTTTCCCGTAATTGCAAAATAACGTAAGTTTTCTTCGGCCCGTATAGCTCTGTCTTGTGCTTTTAATGCAAAACCCCGTGCTAAAAATGCGAGTAAAAAAAGCACCACACTACCAAGTAATAGTATTGAAGGAATCATTAACCCCCATCCTAAATTATAGTGCCTATATAAAGTTAATGCGGAACAGGTAATCATAATAAGTACGGGTATTAAAACACCAAAATGAAAAGCAGGCACTATTCGAGAATGATTGGCTAAATTTTGTTCTTTCATGTTAGTTAGGTTTAGAGCTTGAAAGTAATTTAAAAACCGAAGTTTCACAAAATAATTTTAAAAAATATAATATAGTTGTGAGCAGAAAATTTGAGAATTTTTCGCTCACACATATTTGCTTATAACAATTATCTTTGCGCTCAAATAAAAATTAAAAAATGAAAGCAGCGTCAGCAAATCTTTTAAATGCAATTGTATTAATAGCAGCAGGGCTTTATGCATATTTTGTAGTGCTCACTCCTGAAGGAACCCGTGCCCCTACTGCCCTTATCCCTGCAGCATTTGGGCTGTTATTTGTAATTTTACAGAAGGGTGTGGCAAACCAAAATAAAATAATTTCTCATGTTGTAGTTGTCCTTACACTTTTGTTGCTGGTAATATGTGTTATGCGTTTTGTAAAGGTGGAAGACTG
>JBBREY010000029.1:0-28612 GCA_038225275.1 Chitinophagales bacterium
TTTGTTTTAAAAAACTCTGATATACCGACATGTTTTTGATTATTATTGTAGTCTAAGTCTTAACAATTCATTCATAAACAAAACTTCAATGAGATTAACTACCAAAAACCGGCTGCTTGTTATTGCCCTACTTTTTTGTACTGGAAGTGTTTTAGCTCAAAGACCTAATGGCAAAGCACCCGGCGATACAGCTATGGCTGTTGCTGACACATCTAAGAATGCAAAAATAAAACTACCTTCAAAAGGTCCAAGGCCTTATTCAGAAATTATCACTGCAAAAGCGAAAACAACATTGGGAATGTTTAAAGTTCATTTTTTGGACGATAAATATTTCTTTGAAATACCAAAAAATTTATTAAAAAGGGAAATTCTTGTAGTAAACAGAATTTCAAAGGCACCTACAACCGGTCGTAATACTGGTCTTTCTTATGCAGGTGATGATATTGGCTCAAACGTAATATCATTTGAGAGAGGACCAAATGATAACATCTTTTTGCGCACTATTTCATTCGCAGAATACACGAAAGATTCTACCGCTCCAATGTTCTCGTCCGTAAACAATTCAAACATACAGCCTATTGAATTTGTATTTGATATTAAAGCATATTCAAAAGATTCATCGGCGGTAGTAATTGATGTTACAGAACTTGTAAATGGAGACAATAGTGTTTTGTTTTTAGACAATGATATTAAAAAAAGAGCAAATCTTAGTTCACTTCAAAAAGATAAATCTTACGTAGTAAACGTAAAAACTTTTCCAATAAACGTAGAAGTTGTTACTGTAAAAACTTATGCAAGTTCTCCTGTCGCAGCTAATTCAGGGAACGTAACATTAGAGCTAAATAGCTCAATGGTGTTGTTGCCTCAAACTCCTATGCAATCAAGATACTATGATCCAAGGGTGGGATATTTTACCGTCGGCTTTACAGATTTTGACGTAAACCCACAAGGTGTTAAGAGAATTTCTTTGGCGAAGCGTTGGCGCTTAGAACCGAAGGAAGAGGACATGGATAAATATAAAAGAGGGGAACTTGTAGAGCCAAAAAAACCCATCATATTTTATATAGACCCTGCAACACCGGAAAAGTGGATTCCTTATTTAATACAGGGCGTAAATGATTGGCAAACTGCTTTTGAAAAAGCAGGTTTTAAAAATGCCATATTTGCTAAAAGGGCCCCAACAAAAGCTGAAAATCCAGAATGGAGTTTAGAAGACGCACGTTTTTCAGCAATCGTTTACAAACCATCTACCATACCGAATGCAAGTGGACCAAGTATTGCTGACCCACGTAGTGGAGAAATTATGGAGAGCCATATAAATTGGTACCACAATGTAATGTCGCTTATTCATAATTGGTATTTTGTACAAGCCGCACCAAATGATGTTCGTGCAAGGAAAATGGTTTTTGATGATGAATTAATGGGACAGTTAATTCGTTTTGTATCTTCTCACGAAGTTGGCCACACACTTGGTTTGAGACATAATTTTGGATCATCATCTACAGTGCCGGTTGAAAAATTAAGAGACAAAGCATGGGTAGAAGCGAATGGCCATACACCATCAATAATGGACTATGCACGTTTTAATTATGTTGCCCAACCTGAAGATAAAATCGGACCGAAAGGTATCTTCCCAAGAATTGGAGATTACGATGAATGGGCCATTAACTGGGGTTATCGCAGATTTGATGAATACAAAAGTGCGGATGCAGAAAAGACTGCTATGAATAAATGGGTAATGGAAAATATGAAGAACAAGCGCCTATTTTTTGGCGACGGAGAATCTAACAGAGATGATCCTCGTAACCAATCGGAGCAAGTAGGCGATGATGCAGTTAAAGGCAGTTTGTACGGCATCAAAAATTTAAAAAGAATTGTTCCAAACTTAACTGATTGGACGAAGGTTGCCAATGAAGATTACGCCAATTTAGAGATGATGTATGGCGAAGTAACAAGCCAGTTTAACAGATACAACAATCATGTACTAAGAACGATTGGTGGTATTATGAAAACGCCAAAAGTAACTGAAGAGCCGGGTGTTGTTTTTGAAGTTGTATCAAAAGCAAAACAAAAGGAAGCAGTTAATTATTTAAACGAAAACCTTTTTAAAACTCCTGACTGGCTTTTTAACAGCGATGTTTATGGTAAAACAGGCCTTAATAGTTTGAAAGTGGTTGGTGATTTACAGGAAGGGATTATCGGTAATTTATTTAGAGCAGGAACTTTAAACCATTTGGTAGAAGCTTCTACACTTCCAGGAAATGAGTCTTACAGCATTCCTGAATTGTTGACCGATGTAAAAAGAGGTATTTGGAGTGAACTTGCTGCCCGTAAACCGATAGATGTTTATCGCAGACAGTTACAACAGATGTATGTTGATAAAATGAATTTAGTGCTAAATCCTCCGCCGCCTGTAGTATTGCCTCCTGGTTTAAATTTGGGCCGCGGATTTACGCCACCAGTTGACAATGATTATGTGGATGTACAAGCTTCTGTGCGTGCACATCTCACTTCATTAAAAGCCGAAATAAATGCTGCGTCACTTGGCTCTACTGATCAAATGACCAAAATTCATTTAAAAGAAATGAGCAGACGCATAGACAAAGCGCTCGATCCTAAAAAATAATATTGATTAAATTCTAATGTAAAGAAGAGACCCTAACCGGTCTCTTTTTTATTCTGGTGTTGTTTATTTTATCACTCAGTTTTTCGAAATAGCATTTTACAATTTAATTGTAGTTACAAAATATTAAATTTGTAACTCATGACGCCCGATTACGCCCATAAAATTTTTAATGATAAGCGCTGCAATTACAATTTGTTGATGGAAGTGCTTGCTATGGATGGCGTAGAATAAGAAGCTTATCATATGCATCATTTCTGGTGCTGAACTAATAGTCAAAAAATAAAATTGAAGACGTACTGTGGAATAGCATTATTGCTGTGCAAATGTTATTTTCTAAAAAAATAATGATATGGAAAATAGTATAATTAAAAACCAAAACAATTATAGTTCATCGTTGGATTTTCTACCATTAATGGGTACAGACTATGTAGAATTTTATGTGGGCAACGCAAAGCAATCTGCTCATTTTTATAAAACTGCTTTTGGCTTTCAAAGTCTTGCCTATGCTGGCCCGGAAACCGGTTTAATGGACAGAGTTAGTTATGTTATTCGGCAAAACAAATTAACCTTCGTACTTACCACTGCGTTAAGAGAAGATCATGAAATAGCTTCGCATGTAAGCAAGCATGGTGATGGAGTAAAAGTATTGGCCTTAATGGTGGAAGACGCTGCAGAGGCATGGGAACAAACTACTAGCCGTGGCGGTAAAAGCTATTTGGAGCCCAAAAAGCTCAACGATAACGATGGCGAAGTTGTTATGAGTGGCATTCACACTTATGGCGAAACAGTGCACCTTTTTATTGAAAGAAAAAATTACAAAGGCGTTTTCATGCCTGGGTTCAGAAAAATGGAAAGTGTTTACAATCCTGCATCAACGGGATTGTTGTATGTTGACCATTGTGTGGGCAACGTTGGCTGGAACCAGATGAATCCATGGGTGAAATTTTACGAAGAGGTTATGGGTTTTAAAAATATTTTGAGTTTTGATGACAATGATATTTCAACAGAATACTCTGCGTTAATGAGTAAAGTAATGAGTAACGGAAATGGTTTTGTAAAATTTCCTATTAACGAACCTGCAGAAGGTAAGAAAAAAAGCCAGGTGGAAGAGTATCTGGATTTTTATAATGGCGAAGGTGTACAACATGTCGCAATAGCCACTAACGACATCGTTGCAACGGTAACAGATTTACAGAGCCGTGGTGTTGAGTTTTTAAAAATACCTTCCAGTTACTATATTGACGTATTGGATAGAGTTGGTAAAATAGATGAAAACCTTGCACCCTTAAGCGAATTAGGTATTTTAATTGACAAAGACGAAGAAGGCTACCTTTTACAAATTTTTAGCAAACCACTGCAAGATAGGCCAACATTGTTTTTTGAAATTATCCAACGCAAGGGTGCAAAAAGTTTTGGAAAGGGAAATTTTAAAGCACTTTTTGAAGCTTTAGAAAGAGAGCAGGAAGCCAGAGGGAATTTATAAATTTGCAAGGGAGCGGAAATGCGGGGAATTTTTAACACAGTTAGTTGATTAATTTTAATATTTTAGCACTATCCAAAAGCTTAAAACCATCTGTTATTTGTTATGAAGAATAAGTTGTTCAAAACAGGCTTTTTATTTTTTATTTCTTTTTCTCTAGTCTATTCTGTTTTCGCCCAATTAGCATCTGGACCGAAATATTTTTTAAAGTCGCCTGAATTGGTGAATCGCTTAGAAGATTCATTAAAAAAACAATTTGAAAAGCAAAATCTTACCTGGCCTCCACAGGCAATGTATATTCGGTCATTTAAATATGACAGACAACTCGAAATTTGGGTAAAGTCGTCTGATAAAGTATCCTACAAATTATTTAAAACTTATAAAGTTTGCCAGCAAAGCGGGGCAATGGGTCCTAAGCGAGTTGAAGGAGATTACCAGGTACCTGAGGGGTTTTATTATATAAACGAGTTTAATCCTAACAGCAATTATCATCTTTCTTTAGGTCTTAATTATCCAAATGCCTCTGACAGAATTTTAAGCGATGCTAACAGACCTGGTAGTGCCATTTATATTCATGGTGATTGTGTATCTACAGGATGCATACCAATAACCGATGCCCCGATTGAAGAATTATATTTATTGGCAAGCAATGTTAGAAACCAAGGTCAAGAATTTATACCCGTTCATGTTTTCCCGGTAAAGTACAATGTAAAAAAGTCAATGGATTTCTTAGAAAATTCTATGAAGGATAATGGTTATCTAAGGCAGTTTAACAGCAACATCAAAGAAGTATTCGATTACTTTGAACTAAAAAAAGAGTTGCCAATTATAATGGTCAATAGAAAAGGAGTGTACGTAGTAAACTAATATAATTTAGAAAAATGCCGCAAAATATTGCGGCATTTTTGTTAGTTTCTTATCACAGCCTGCATTGTTTCAGGCGTTCTTTGTTCGAGTATAATATTTTTGTTCTGCGTTAATTTCTCAATTGTTGCGTTGTCATAATGGCGAATGGTGAGGAGAGATAAATCTCGTTCTACATCAACGTCAAAAAGCAAAGATGCATCAGCAGCAATCTTCCCGGTTTTTTCAGGATGCCCATCAAAACAGCAAACAAATGAAATGGCGGTATTTTGAGTAAGATTGGGTTGCAGTTTTACTGAATTAAAAATTTTGTGCAACTGGCCAAGCGCTTTTCCTTCCATAAAAGAAAAATCTTTTGAACGAAAATGGATAAGCACCTGATGGCTTTTCAAAACAATTATCGGCGGAAGATTGCTCGTTTTTTCAGCGTTAATGATGGTGCCGGGTAGCTCAGTATCGAGGAAACTTTTTACGAACAGTGGTATATTTTTATTTTGTAAAGGCTTAATCGTTTTTGGGTGAATAACCTGGGCACCGTAATATGCCATTTCTATAACTTCTGTATAATTCAGCAAAGGTATATTTACCGCATCTGTAAATTTATTAGGGTCAGCATTCATTACGGCAGGAACATCTTTCCAAATTGTCAGGTTGTCTGCATTTAGGATATTTGCAAAAATAGCAGCAGAATAATCACTGCCCTCACGCCCGAGTGTAGTACTCTCGTTTTCGTCTGTCGAGCCAATAAATCCCTGCGTCATTACCACATCAATATCCTTTAAAAGAGGCGCCACTGCATCTTTTATCTTTCCTTCAGTGAAACTAAAGTCAACACCTGCATCTCTAAAATTATTATCCGTTCTAAAAATATCACGAACATCTAACCATTTAATATTTACACCTTGCTCTGCAAGATAATGAGCAACAATACAGGTACTGAATAACTCCCCGCAGCAGACTATTTGATCATAGTAATAATCGTAATTGCGCACTGGTTTATCGTGCAGCATCCATTCAATTTCTGTAAAAAAATCTTTAAGTTGGTCTTCTGCAGCTTTCCAATTGTGTACTAACAAATATTTTACTAGATCGAGGTGGGTGCTTTTCACCTGTTCAAAAAGTACAAGTGCATCGTCCTTTCTATTATCAAAATAAGCTTCTGCAATTTTCTCCAGGCCGTTGGTGGTTTTGCCCATCGCAGATACTACTACCAATAACTTTTGATCCGCATGATCTTTTATAATTTTCCCTGTATTCTTTATTCTTTCAATGTTATTTATTGAAGCACCACCAAATTTAAAAACACGCATGTATTATTATTATTTTGTCATTAATATCAAAAAAAGCCACTTTTTAAAAACGGGTTTTCTAAGGATTTCTCTCAGTGCTGCTTTTTCTTTGTAATTATATTTACATTGCAAAGCTATTATCAAAAAAATAATATCTAGGATATTTTATCTGCTAACAACTCATCTATACTATTTTAATTCTTAATAAAAATACATGGCTACAAATAGAAATGTCTTAACGCTTGATGAATTTACTATTCAAGAAATGCGTGCTTTTCCCTTGGCGACAGGTGAGTTTGCCGGGTTGTTACGAGATATTGGCCTTGCATGTAAAAGGGTAAACGTTGAAGTTAACAAAGCGGGGTTGGTAGATATTCTGGGAGATCATGGTACAACGAACATACAGGGCGAAGAAGTAAAAAAACTTGATATTTTTGCGAACGATCAATTGATGGGTGTGTTGCGTCATGGCATTAGCTGTGCGGGAATTGGCAGCGAAGAGTTGGATGACATCGTGATATTTGATGATGAAACAAGTAATAAATCAAAATACGTTTGTCTGTTTGATCCGTTAGATGGAAGTTCAAATATTGATGTAAATGTTTCAATAGGAACAATTTTTAGTATTTACAGACGTGTAAGCGAATTAGGTAAACCGGCAACAAAAGAAGATTTTTTACAGCCGGGTAACAAGCAAATAGCTGCAGGCTACGTAGTGTTCGGTTCATCAACTATGTTGGTATATGCAACCAAACGAGGGGTAAACGGATTTACCCTTGATAGGCAGATTGGAGAATATTTAATGAGTCACCCAAACATAAAATGTCCCGCAGATGGGAAAATGTATTCTGTTAATCATGGAAACTTCTTTAGATATGAGCAACCGGTAAAGGAATACATTACTGCATGCCAGAAGAAAGATAAATTAAGTGGAGGGCCATACACACAGCGATATATCGGCAGCATGGTATCTGATGTACACCGCAACTTAATAAAAGGGGGTATTTTTTTGTACCCGAGCACAACTGATAAACCAGGTGGTAAACTTAGGTTACTGTATGAATGCAATCCATTTGCATTTATTGTTGAAAAAGCTGGCGGTAAAGCTACAAATGGTAAGATTAATATACTTGACATTGTACCGACCCAATTGCACCAGCGCACACCTTTTTTTATTGGTAGCATAAATATGATGGAAGAATTAGAAAGTTACTTATTTGCATCACCAAATCTGGAAACAGTTTAATTTCCAACAGCAGTTTTCGGTGTATGATTAATTAACTTTGCAGCAATGATAAATTCAATAATAAAGGTTGAAAACCTTGTAAAAAATTACGGTGAGTTTGAAGCTGTAAAATCTGTTTCATTTAATGTGAAAGAGGGTGAAATTTTTGGGTTATTAGGTCCAAATGGTGCAGGAAAAAGTACGACCCTTGAAATTATTGAAACCCTTCGCCCAAAAACTTCAGGAAAAGTTTGGGTAGATGGTTTTGATCTGGATAAAGATCCGAGCGAAATTAAAAAGATTATTGGTGTGCAGTTGCAAACATCAGGGTTTTACCCTGGCTTAAATTTACTTGAACTTATCAGGTTATTTAGTGGTCTCTATAACAGAGAGGTAAATGCCCTGGAACTACTTAAAAAAGTAAATTTAGTTGATAAGGCAAAGAACAAAAGCAAGGAACTAAGTGGTGGTCAAAAACAACGTTTTTCAATAGCTACTACATTAATAAACAATCCAAAAATTATCTTTTTAGATGAACCTACAACAGGTTTAGATCCTCAAGCCCGTAGAAATTTATGGGATCTTATTCGTGAAATAAGAGCCGCAGGTACAACCGTTATTCTTACTACTCATTATATGGATGAGGCTGAGCAACTTTGCGATAGAATAGCTATAATGGATGAAGGTAAAATTATAAAACTCGATACGCCCGATAAGATGATAGACGAGTTAGTAGCAACAGGTTTTGAGCGCCCAAAGCTTGTAAAAGCTGCTAACCTGGAAGATGTTTTCATACAACTAACGGGCAAAGAAATGCGGCCTGACTAAATTAAATTTTATTAACAACAAATTAAAAGACGGAAATATAAAATGAAGAAATTAATGTTAACTGCTCTTACAGCAATTGTGTTGGTAAATGTAAACGCTCAGAAAAAAACAATTCCGGTAAAAAAAACAACCACTGCTAAAGCAAAGGGAAGTACTGTTTTTAAAAATGCTATAGACAGCTTTAGTTATGCAGCAGGTATGAACATTGGTGCTAGCCTTATGCAGGCAGGCGCCACAAAAATTAATACAGCATTGTTTACAAAGGCATTAAACGATGTGTATTCTAAATCAAAAACAGACTTAACAATGGAACAAGCAGGTATGACACTACAACAAAAATTACAGGAATTTACAAAAAAGAAAACCGATGCACAGAAACAGGAAGGCCAAGCGTTTCTTGATGCTAATAAAAAGCGCAGTGGTGTAATTGCATTATCAAATGGTTTGCAATATGAAGTAATAAAACCCGGTGAAGCCAATGGGCCAAAGCCTAAGGCAATTGACACTGTGGTTGTAAACTACAAGGGTACACTCGTTAATGGAACCGAGTTTGACAACTCTTTCAAACGTGGGGAAGCAGCATCTTTTCCGCTTAATGGCGTAATAAAAGGTTGGACGGAAATTTTGCAGTTGATGTCAAAAGGATCAAACTGGCGGGTGTATATTCCAGGAGATTTAGCGTATGGCGAATATCCTCCACAAGGCTCTCCAATCTCTCCAAATGCGGTTCTTATTTTCGAGATAACATTAGAAGATATTAAACCTGCACAAACAAAATAAGTTATGGAAGATTTAAGTTATCCAATAGGAAAATATATTGAACAGCCTTTTTCTGAACCACAATTAAAGGAGTGGTTACTAGATATAGAAGTATTGCCAAAAGCGCTTGAGTACGCAATTACAAATTTAGATGCTACCCAATTAGAAGAACCTTATCGGCCGGGAGGTTGGAACAGTAGGGAAGTGGTGCACCATGTTGCTGACAGCCATATCAATGCTTTTATGCGTTTCAAACTTGCGCTCACAGAAGATAATCCAACAATTAAACCGTATAACCAACAAGCTTTTACCGAACTGAGCGATGTAAAAAATATTCCCATAAATGTCTCCCTAACCTTGTTGTATGCACTCCATGCACGCATGCTCGAAGTTTTAAAAAACATAAAGGGAGACGCCTGGAATCGCAACGTCGTTCACCCCGAGTATGGAAAAAAAATGAGTATTTGGTATTTACTTGGTCAATACGCATGGCATGGCAAACACCACACAGCTCATATAAATAAGCTGCGTGAGCGCATGGGTTGGTGCTGATTTTTTTCTCACTTGGGGCTGTTGTCATTTTTAATTTGTTCAACAATTGTTCGGGCTTTTCGCTGCAAGTCCTCATTTCGCTTCGCTCCACTGCGGGCTTTCCACTTCAATCCCGCAGCCCTTCAGCAATAAATCTATTTTCATCTTTTAAGATGTTTTAGATTGAAATAATTATTTTTCGCTCAAAAATATTTTATGTCTTTTAAAATACTCACCAAAGAATACATCAGCAATCATCAATATTTTACTGCCCGCAAAGACAGTTACCAAACGCCAACAGGAAAAATAGTAGACCCTTACTTCGTTGTTGAACTTCCAGAATGTGTTTTAGCATTGGCCATCACAAAAGAAAATGAAGTGTTACTTGTTGAGCAATACAGGCATGCTATTCAACAACAGTCCATAGAATTTCCTGGTGGTTTTATTGATAAAAATGAAACTCTTGAAACTGCCATCATTCGTGAGTTACAAGAAGAAACTGGCTACAGTTTCACGAATTATTATTACCTAGGTAAAACATATTCAAACCCCGGAGTATTGACAAATGCTACCCATTTGTTTGTTGCAACAGGTGGGCAAAAAACATCAGAGCAGTCACTTGATGCAAATGAAGAAATAAGCATCATGTTAAAGCCGCTAGAGGCGGTAAAAAAGATGATTGAGGCTTATCAATTTAAACAAAGCATGCATGAACTCTGTTTTTACAGGGCTACAGAATTCTTGAACAAATTATAAAAGTTCAGATTCGCTGATTATAAAAAAACTGCCGCAAATCATAATTACATCGTTTTCTGAAGCGTTTTGTTTTGCACTGTTCACTGCCTCATCTACTGTTGCAAAACAGTCGCCAACTAAATTTACTTTTGCAGCTTTCTCTTGCAAATCAGTTTTTAGCAGGGCTCTTGGAATGTGAGCATTGGTAAAATAATATTTAGCATTATCCGGAAACAATGCCAACACACTTTCTACATCTTTATCTTTTACAAAACCAAGTACAAAATGGAGTTGTGCTGTAGGATAATTAATGTTTAACTGTTCAATTACCTGTTGTATACCATCTTTGTTGTGGGCAACGTCTGCAATAATCGTTGGGTGTTGCTGTAAAATCTCCCATCTGCCACGCAAGCCTGTAATTTCTTTCACTCTTTCAATACCGTTGTGCAGCGCTGCTTCCTGGATTTTTATGTCAAGGTTTCTAAGTTCTTTTACGGCAGCCAAAACGGTACAAATATTTTTTGCCTGGTACAATCCCGATAATCCAGACCTAAATTTCTCCGTAATATTTTCCGCAATATCTTTTACATTACAAAGCAGCAATTCTCCTTCAATATCAATATAAGAAGTGATAAAGTTTTCTTCGGCAAATTGAACAGAAGTTTTTTTACTTAAAGCAGTTTTAATAAAAATTGGTTTCGTATTGGGCAAAGTTTCACCAACCACAACAGGCACATTTTCTTTAATGATACCGGCTTTTTGTATCGCAATTTCTTCCAGCGTATTCCCTAAAATATTCTGATGGTCGTAGCCAATATTTGTAATAACAGATAGTATAGGAGTAATGATATTTGTACTGTCCAGCAAGCCTCCCAAACCCGTTTCTATTACTGCAAAATCAACTTGCTGTTCAGCAAAATATGCAAATGCCATAGCAACAGTAACTTCAAAAAATGAAGGCTGTATTTCTTCATTAATAACTTTTGTGTTTTCAGTAAATTCAACGACGAATTGCTCCGAAACCATTTCACCATTAACCCTAATACGTTCTCTAAAATCTTTAATATGCGGAGATGTGTAGAGTCCGGTTTTAAAACCTGCTTCCTGCAAAATTGCGGCAAGCATATTAGACGTACTGCCTTTGCCGTTTGTGCCTGCAACATGTATCGTTTTATAATTGTTTTGAGGATTGCCGATACTGTTGCAAAGTGCAATCGTGTTGTGTAAATCGGTCTTGTAGGCGGCGCTTCCAATTCTGCTAAACATTGGCAATTGGCTGTACAAATATTCCAATGTTTCTTTGTAAGTCATCATTGTTCAAATGTAAATATTAATGTACTCGTGCAAAAGTAATATTACTTTTTACTGCACATTAAAATTAAACTGGACTGTAACTAAACTTTCATCATCAGCTTTGTCAAACTGCATGTTTCTTAAATAACCGATAATGGCATTTGCATAATCTCTGCTAAAACTTGTACTGCCTTGCCCAATGCGAACAAATGACCCAACTCCTGCAGGCGAAACTTTGATAACAGCATTGATAGTAGCTTTTGCAAGCTCACCCGTAAAGGAATAGTAACGAACTACTTTTCGGTTGCCACTTATTACTTTAGGCCCTCCTACCTTTCCACCCGGTGTATTGCCGTAAGAATCCTTGTTACCTGTAGGGTCACCTGCATCTCCTTTTCCATTTTTGTTGTTACCCTGCATAGTATAGCCGTTATCATCTGTGGTATTGTTTCCATTTTTATTACCCGGCCCATTGTAAACTAACTTCGGGGTTTTAGGTTTCGGCGTTGGTACTATTGAAGTTGTTGGTGTAGGCGAGGAAACTTTTACAGGAGTCGTTTTCTTTATTGCTTTCACAATTGGCGCTGCCGTTTCTTCTGCATTATCATCGGGCGTACTTTTCTCTTCAGTTACTTCTTCTGTTGCGGGAGCAGGTTGTGGTTGTGCTGCAATTTCTTTTTCTGGTTTACCCGGACCTTTGATGAGTGGTTGCTCTTCCCCAAAACCTTCATCATTGTTACCCAAATTAATTTCGATCAAATCTTGCACGACAGGTGGGGCAGGGGGCAGCACTGTCCAACTAATAAAAATAAACATCAACAGCAAAACTCCGCAAATAATTGCGGTGTAGCTCAACGCTTTTCTGTGTCGCTCTTTGTCAAAATTATTTGCCATGCTATAAAGTTATATTTCTCTTTTGTATTAGAGATACAATCTTTAAAAATTCATAGTATCATAAAGCAATTTAACAGTTTTGATTACCGATATATTTTTACAGGGTGCAACTAATTAATCAAAGTACATGCCTAGACTTTTAACATTAATATTAAACAGCATGAAAAATCGATTTTTTTTTATTTTGACAATTTCTTTATTGACATTTATTACAGCATGCAAAAAGGATTCTTCGGACAATGCTAAATCACTTATTGGGAAATGGAAACTTGTAGAAGTATATAATGGGTATGCAAATGGTGGAAACTTTATGTGGAATGCAGTATCAGAAAATGACTCACATGTTTTGACATTTTCGCAGAATGGGCAATACAATAAGAAGGAGAATTTTAATAGTCAGGAATGTAGAGGAACTTATGTTTTGTTGAATTCGACAAATTTGGAAGTAAATACAAACTGCAATACAAGTACCGAAAAAATGGCAATTAGCGAACTGACAAATACTACTTTGATTATTGACATACAAGTAAGAGAAGGGAAAATAAAATATAAATATTTATCAATTAAATAAAGCCACAGCATGCAAAATAGGAATTGTTTTGTGTAAGTGTGGCTTTAAGTTGTAGCAATCAACAGCAGCAAAAAGGCATCGTTTGTGCGGACAGGACAAACATCCCTGAGCATTAGGTCGTACTATTTAACTTTATCAAAACAAAAGCGGTGGTTACGAAAGGAAGGAATTGTGATGAAACACTTCCCACAAAGCGCTAACGTTAGTATTGTTCGTTTTCATTCGGGAAATCCTGGCTTTTTATATCTGCGATATATTGTTTAATAGCCCCTGTAATTTGCTCATCCATATTTAAATATTTACGCAAAAAACGTGGTTTAAATTCGGAGTTTATGCCAAGCATATCATGCATTACCAATACCTGTCCATCGCAACCACTTCCTGCGCCAATACCTATGGTTGGTATTTGTAAACTTGCTGTAACTTCTGCTGCAAGACTTGCCGGAATTTTTTCTAATACAATTGCAAAGCACCCGGCTTCCTGTAGTAAGAGCGCATCTTTTTTTAACTGCTCCGCCTCCGCATCTTCTTTCGCCCTAACGGTGTAAGTACCAAATTTATAAATACTTTGTGGCGTTAAGCCCAGGTGGCCCATAACTGGAACCCCACTATTTACAATGCGTTTAATAGAATCTACCTCCTGCTCGCCACCTTCCAACTTTACAGCATGGCCACCGGTTTCTTTCATTATTCTAATGGCATTATTAAGTGCTTCCTTACTGTTTCCTTGATAAGAGCCGAAAGGCATATCTACCACCACCAGACAACGATTAATACCTCTTACAACGCTTTGTGCATGGTATATCATTTGATCCATCGTAATTGGTAGAGTAGTTTCGTTTCCTGCCATTACATTGCTGGCACTATCACCCACTAAGATCACCTCGATACCAGCAGTATCAAATATTTTTGCAAATGAAAAATCGTACGCTGTAAGCATAGATATTTTATCTCCTGCAGCTTTCATTTTCTGAAGCGTATTGGTGGTGATTTTTTTTACTTCTTTGTGTATGGACATGAGCAATAGTTTTACTGCGAAGATGCTAAGTTGCAAAACCGTATAGCACCTTTGAAGCCTTTTAAATATTAAATTATTTTGTGCCTTAGTGGTACAATTTTATTTCTTCACCTCTTCCCACAGATGCTGTATCAATCCATCTGCCAAGCCAATTTTAGGAACATATATCTCTTGTGCGCCTGCCCAACGCATTGCATTTACATAAATTTGTAAGGCCGGCACAATTACATCTGCACGGTCTTCTCTAAATTCGTATTTTAAAATCCGTTGCTTGATGGTCATGGGCTCCAGTTCGTTAAGGTATTCCTTTAATAATTCTAATGACAGTGGTCTTCCGTCTTTCCGTTTGCTTAAGCTAAACACTTTATTAATATTTCCGCCGCTGCCAATTGCTATAGCTGCTTTTTGATCTTTTGTTACCGCTTTTATAGTGTTTTTTAATTCTCCCCAATGTGCAGATGTTACCATATTTTTTAATATTCGAATGGTACCAATATTAAATGACTTTTTATATATTAAAATGCCATTGCTGAAAAATGAAATTTCGGTACTTCCGCCACCTACATCAACGTACATGTAACTGTGGTCATTGTCCATATTTTCTGCTACATGGTTTTCGTAGATAAGGTTCGCTTCCATATCTCCATCAATTACCTCTATTAAAATCCCCGCTTCTTTTTGTACGGTGGCTATTATTTCTTTTGCGTTGGCAGCATCCCTCATAGCGCTTGTAGCGCATGCTTTCAGTGCCTCTACTTGGTAAGCATTCATTAAATGCTTGAAAGATTTCATCGTTTCAATAAGCATCATTTCCTTTTCTGCAGAAATTACTTTACTGCCAAAAACATCGAATCCCAGCCTAAGCGGAACCCGAACAAGGTTGAGTTTATTAAATACCGCCTTACCATCTTTAACTTTTTGTACATCATTAATGAGCAATCGAGCTGCATTGCTTCCAATATCTATAGCGGCTAAAATCAAAATAATTTTTTAAATAATTATAAAGACTAAAATTGACGATTATTAAGTTAACTACAACTCTATTGCTTAACAATCTTTCAACAAAAAATAGACATTCCTTAAGGTGGCTGCAAAAAGCCACTGTACAAGCGTTTCATTTAAATGTATGTAGCTTAATACAGCACAGAATATTTAAGCGGGCTTAACTATTGCTGTTTTATTTAAGTAATTAAATATTTCTATCTGCGATCTTACTTTTTTTGTGTTTCTTGGGTTTACATACTGGTTACTTAAGTCATTATCCAACTCCCTTGCTTTAATGTTGTCGTTCAGTTGTATGTTAACAATATCTATCAATTCTTTTTTTAAATCATTCTCTAAAACAGGGCAGGCAACTTCTATCCTGTGATCAATATTTCTTACCATCCAATCTGCAGATGATACATAAACTTTCGGGTTGCCATTGTTTTCAAAAACCATTACCCTGGCATGTTCCAAATATTCGTCAATTATACTAATTGCCTCTATGGGTTTTTTAAATTTTTTGTTCTCTGTAAACATGCAACAAATTCCTCGTATAATGAGTTTAATGTTAACGCCTGCTTTTGCTGCTTCTGTTAGTTTTTCTATCAACAATGTATCACTTAAAGAATTTAATTTTAATGTAATACCTGCCGGTTTTTTATGCGTCGCATTTTTAATTTCTTTGTTGATAAGCAAATTAATCTGGCGCCTCATATTAGTAGGGCTTACCAATAATAATTTACATGCTTTGAGCAAGCCGATTCTTAAAGTAGGATTTTCTAAGTATGTAAAAATGCGATTTACATCTGCCATTAAATTTCTATCGGATGTTAGTAGACAATGATCTCCATATAACCTTGCAGTTTTTTCATTTAAGTTACCCGTACTTATAAAGCCATAATGGGTAGTAACATTCTTTACTCTTTTCTTAATGAGGCAGAGTTTTGCATGAACTTTAAAATCTGGTACACCCAATAATACCTTTACGCCGGCTTCTTCCATTTCTTCTTTCCATTCAAGATTTGCTTCTTCATCAAAACGTGCTCTTAGCTCGAGCATCACCGTTACTTGTTTACCATTTCGGACTGCGTTGGTAAGTGCATTAATAACTTTAGATTTCGATGCAAGCCGATAGCAGGTGATTTTAATACTTACCACTTCGGGGTCTATTGCGGCTTCTCTTAAAAAATCGATGATACTGTCGTAAGAATGATAGGGAAAATGGAGCATTACATCTTTCTCCATTACCACGGCGGTTACACTGTTGCTGTTTTTTAAAAGTGGATGTGTAAAAGGTTTTTTTCTATGCCCTTTTTGTTTAAATATACTCTCCGGAAAATTTATAAAATCTTTGTAATTGTGAATGCTGCCGCCGGGAATCATATTTTCATTGTGCGTAAGCCCCAACCTCTTAACCAGATAGGTAAGCAGTGCCGGCTCAATTTCTTTATCGTAAACAAAGCGAACAGGTTTCCCTTTTTTTCTGTTCTTTAAACCTTTCTCTATTTTTTGAATGAGTGATCCCGATACATCATTGTCAATATCTATCTCTGCATCTCGGGTAACTTTTATAATGTGTGATGAAAATTTATCGTACCCAAAAAAAGAAAAAATATTTGGTAGGCAAAAACGAATTACATCTTCCAATAAAATAACATATTGCTCTTCATTTTTTGAAGGTAAAATTAAAAAGCGAGATAGATGCCTTGTTGGAACTGACACCAATGCAAAGCGCTGAGGAATAGACCGATCTTGCTTTGAAAGCTTGCAGGCCAAATAAATAGACTTGTCGTTTAATACAGGGAACTGCTGTAAACTCTCAATCATTAATGGGATTATATAACTTCTAACTTCTTCATTAAAATAATCAAGTATAAATTTTTGATGTGTGGCAGAAAGTTTTTTTTCGTTAACAATATTTATTTTTTCTTTTTTTAACTCCCTTAAAATTTCTTTCCATATTCTTTCAAATTCCCTTTGCTGGGTAATAACTTTTTCCTGTATTTCGTCCAGAATATTTTGTGGGTCCACTTCCAAATGCATTTTTGCTTTGTTACCCAGCTCAATCATTTTTTTTAGACCCGCAACCCGTACCCTAAAAAATTCATCAAGATTATTTGAAAAAATGCCAAGGAATTTGATACGTTCTTTTAAAGGCACCGTGTCGTCTGCGGCTTCTTGCAATACCCTGCTATTAAATGACAGCCAGCTTATATCTCGTACAATTGTTTTTTTATGAGACATTGAATATTTTTATAATTATTTATAAGACAGTTTTAGAAATTTCTTTTGGTAATTTAAAATTGATGGGTCTAAGAATGCTTCATTTTTTCAATGATGTTGGTAGTTGAAATTCCTTCTACCATCTTTGCAATAATTACTTTTCCACCTGCTGAAATAACTTCTGTTGCGCCTGCAATTTGTTCTAAAGAGTAGTCACCGCCTTTCACCAACACATCTGGCATTAAATCTTTAATTAATTCCAGAGGCGTATCTTCTTCAAAGATAATAACTGCAGCGGTTTGAAGAAGCGATGCTAATACCAAAGCACGTGCGTTTTCATCATTAATCGGTCGGGTAGGACCTTTCAATTTCGTTACAGATGCATCCGCATTTACAGCAACAATTAGAATATTTCCGTGTGAAGCTGATTCCGTTAATGATGCAATATGACCTTTATGAAGGATATCGAAAACTCCGTTTGTAAAAACTATTTTTTTGCCAAGCATTTTCCATGCGAAAACTTGTTTTATTAAGGCGTCTTTTGTATAAATTTTACCGGGGATCTGGCTGGATGCTCGCATGCTTTTTCTTATTAAGGTACGGTAAAACTATTAGTGAAATTAAACCCGCAACAATGATGATACCGGTACTTACGCCCCAAATAAGCCATCCGAAAGCATTGCCTTCTGAATCCTGAATCAAATAAAGCAAAAGCGTTTCTTTTACAAATATTGGGAACGATCCAATTCCGCCAGGTGTTACAATCATTGCCAACGTTGATAATGACAGCACAGAGCAGGCGGCTTTAATGCCCAGATGCGAAGTAGCTTCCATTGCTTTAAAGCCAATGTAAATTTGCAGCAAATACATCGTCCAAATAAATATTGTGTGCAAAATAAAAGCCCTTTTGCTTTTTAAATTTTTAATTGCAATAAATCCTTTCCCAATACCCGATCCAAATCCTTTTAATTTTTGTAAGGTTTTATTTTCTGGATATGAAGAAAAAACTTTTTTTACAATTAGATAAACAAGGGCAACCGTAATACAAACAATTAATATTTTCAACCATAAAGGCATAAGACCTGGCGCAACAAACGCATTCAGTTTTTCCTTTACAAAATTTCCCACAATATCTATTTGAATAATTACTGTAAAGCAGATAAAGAAAATATAAGTGAGGAGGTCGAAGGTTCTCTCTATTAATATGGTTCCAATTAAATTATCTGCCTTTAAGTTTTCATACTTTGCTAAAAGTGTGCATTTAATAACTTCTCCTAATCTTGGTATCGCTGAGTTTGCAAGGTACCCAACCATTGTAGCGCCAAAAACGTTTTTTAAAGAAGGGTTGTAACCAAGAGGCTCCATCAACAATTTCCACCGCATAGATCTGCTTAGGTGGCTAAGCAGGTTTATTAGAACTACAGGTATAATAAGATAATAATTGGCCTTAGCAAAGGCATTTTTAAATTGCAATTCCTGCTCCGGGGTCATTGTGTGTAATTGCCACCAAACCAGTAAAATTCCTGCTCCCAAAAAAATTATATACTGTAATAAAGAAAGTATTTTCTTGCCCATGCCTTCATTACTGTTTGTGTTATAAAATGATGTTGTCAATAAGTCGAACTTCATTTAAATAGGCTGCTACCAGTGCTACCAGCTTTATTTTACCATCCCATTCGCTTACTATTTCCAATGTTTCTGCATCTGCAATTTCAGTGTAATCTACCTGATAACCATTGTTTGTAAGATAATTTTTTGCAATTGTTTTTATTTCTTCGAGGTTGCCAGGCTGTAAGTTTTTTTTAATGTTTCTTAAGGTTTCTATTATCTTCAACGCCTCTATTCTCTCTGTTTTGTTTAATCTTAAATTTCTACTGCTCATAGCTAACCCATCCGGTTCTCTTACAGTTTCGCACAATTCCAGTTTAACCGGGTAATTTTTGTCAGCAATCATTTTATTTATAATCATGCACTGTTGGTAATCTTTTTTGCCAAGGTATAGTGTTGAAGGGTTAATTACTTTTAATAATTTATCAACTATAACACAGACACCCTGAAAATGGCCCGGTCTAAACTTTCCCTCTAAAATATTTTCCAACATTCCTAACTCGTAGTGTTCATTCACTTCGCCATCGGGGTACATTTCCATTGTGCTGGGCAAAAACAACAAATCGCAGCCGGCCATCTCAAGCTTGTTAATATCGCTTTCGAGCGTTACAGGATATTTTTTTAAATCCGTTGCATTGTTAAACTGAGTAGGGTTTACGTAAATGCTGCAAATAGTAAAATCATTTTCAGCTTTTGATTTTTTTATAAGAGAGATATGTCCTTCATGGAGTGCACCCATTGTTGGAATAAAGCCAATGGTTTTGCCTTCAGCTATTAGTTTATTTACAAAATCATGTATTTTTTGTGCCTCATTAATAATAATCATAATTGCCACATTTGGTTGTAATTCACTGTGAATAGCTATTATATCAATAATTTATGCTACTTTTGCAGCCGTTTCAAAATTTCTTTTTGCACTTAATTCTCGCATCAATGTCTACAAAGAAAAGGATTTTATTTATTGCTAACGAAATGTCACCATATATAGATGGTACTTCGTTTGCAGAAATTGTGAACAAACTTGCTGTTTTATCTAACGATAACAACATGGAAGTTAGGTGCATCATGCCAAAATTTGGTACTATAAACGAACGGAGGCACAGATTACATGAAGTTGTTAGGCTATCGGGTATCAATGTTTCTATTGACAACGATGATTATCCGCTGATAATAAAGGTTGCATCTCTCCCGAATGCACGTTTGCAGGTTTATTTTTTAGATAACGAAGATTTTTTCAAACGGAAATGGGTTTTTTCAGACGATACAGGTAAATTCTTTGACGACAATGGTTTGCGTTCCGTTTTATTTTGTAAAGGAGCTTTAGAAACTGTGAAGAAATTTGGATGGCCTCCTGACATTATTCATTGTAGCGGTTGGATGACTGGCCTTATTCCAATGTTTATTCGTTCAGCATATAAAAAGGAGCCTGTATTTAGTCACTGTAAAGTAGTTTACACCATCGGGGATACTACTTTTAAAGAAAAGCTTAGCCCTGATTTTTTAAAACTTGCCACCATAAATGACAATGTAACAAAAAAGGAGCTTGAGCCATTTAAAGATTTAAATAACATTGCCATGTATAGGGGCGGGGCTACGTACGCAGATGCAGTAACTTTTGGCACTGCGAAACCAGACAAAAAGCTGGCGGAAGAATTTGCCAAAGTGCGGGGAAAGAAGATCTTGAAATATAATGCAGAAAGTGATTTAACAGACTATTTACAATTATATGCCGACCTTGCCAAATAATTATCCACCAGTGTTTTACTAAAAATTTATTGCTTTGCAAAGAAGACTTTTACTCGCTGCCTCTTCAGCAGCTTTTTTATTGTTGGTCATCGGTATAGGTTGTACTAAACTGGATACTACCACACTTGGTGCCGATTTAGTTACGATAGATAATGTAAATACTTTTGCTGATACACTTAATGTAAATGCAACACAAGGTATTTTTAACGATAGTACAATTTTGCAAAAAGGTGATAATTACGCTATTGGTTTAATTACGACTGATCCTCTTTTTGGAAAAACGGATGCGAGGATTTACGTACAGTTTAAGCCTACCTTTTATCCTTTCTATTTTGGCAGCGCAGGTGATACTACCAAATTTGATCCCAACAATAAAGCAGGTTTTGATTCTGCATTTGTTTGCTTGTCTTACAAAGGGGCATGGGGTGATACTTCAGTTGTTGGGAATATTCCACAAACGTTTCAAGTAAGAGCAATCAACGATGATAATTTTAGAGTAAAACCTGATACGATCAGACAGCTGGGTTCTAATCCTCCCGCTGTTGACAACGACGTATTGGGATCAGCAGTTGTAACTCCTCAAAGTATCTCACAAAAAGTAATTCTTGCCAGAGGGAGAGATTCTGTCACTAACCAGATAAGAATAAAATTGACAGGCGCTGGTGCAACATTTGCAGCTGCTTTATTTAATAGCCAGGATACGATTGTATCGAGTCCAAATAATGGTTTCCTAAATGATTCTATTTTTAGAAAAAAATACAATGGATTTGAAATTAAGGTATCAAGTGCAATGGGAAATACGCTTTATTATGTAAACCTTGCAGAAGCCAAATCAAGGTTTGAATTTCATTTTCATAAAACAAAAAATGGAGTTAGAGATACAGTTGTGCAAAGCTTTCAAATGTATACGAGCCAGGCAGTAAGCATAGCGCCATCGTCTAGCTTTAATTATATTAAAAGAGATTATTCTTCTGTAACACTACCTGCAGCAAATACTCCTACACAGAATGTTTTTTTACAAACGTCGCCCGGTACTTTTGCTAACCTCACCATACCGGGGCTTACAGGCTATGCTAATAGAATAGTGCACAGAGCATTTTTGATAATAGAACAAACACCTGACAATGCAGCAACAGATAATATTTATACACCACCACCATATTTGTATTTAGATTTAAAAGATACAGTCGCTACTTCGCCACAGCGTTACAAGCCTGTTTATTTCGATCTCTCATCTGCGGTACCTTACAATCCTGATGCAACTGCTGTAAATGGAGTTTATCATCCCTTTCCATTTGCTAATGTTGATGTAGCAACTTTTGGCGGTGGTGCACTGAAGAGATTCGAGCCGGCAGGAAATATTTTTTATCGATATGAAATTAATTTGACAAGGTATGTTCAACACATAGTATCCAACGGTTACAAAAATTACGATCTACGTTTATATTCGCCTTTTAATTATTACTATCCTCAATACTTAGGTACTCAATATATAATACCTTTTTACAATCCTATAGCTTTAGGAAGAGTAAGGGTTGGTACAGGTTTAAATACAAACCACAAAATGAAGCTGGTGGTTATTTATTCCAAAGTATAATTACATTTTTTATGAAGCCTTTTATTTTTATAAAAGGCTTCATTCTTTTAAAATGTTCAGTCCTTATCTTTGCAATCTTAAAAAAATAAAAATGCCTTATTTATTTACTTCTGAATCCGTTAGTGAAGGACACCCGGATAAAATTGCTGATCAGATCAGTGACGCCTTAATAGATAATTTTTTAGCTTTTGATCCTGCAAGCAAAGTAGCTTGTGAAACCTTGGTAACAACAGGGCAGGTTGTACTTGCAGGGGAAGTAAGGAGCAAAGCATACCTTGATGTGCAGGAAATTGCTAGAGGTGTTATCCGCAAAATTGGGTATACCAAAAGCGAATATATGTTTGAAGCTAATTCTTGTGGTATTATTTCAGCTATACATGAGCAGTCGCAGGATATTAACCAGGGTGTAGATAAAAAGAAAAAAGAAGAACAAGGTGCGGGCGACCAGGGTATGATGTTTGGCTACGCCACAAACGAAACAGAAAATTACATGCCATTAGCTTTGGCTTTGTCTCATGATATATTAAAAGAATTAGCTGCAGTAAGAAGAGAAAATAAAGAGATTAAATATTTGCGTCCTGATGCAAAAAGCCAGGTTACTTTGGAGTATGATGATAACAACAAACCGATTAGGATTGATGCGATTGTAGTATCTACACAGCATGATGATTTTGGAAAAGACGAAGTGATGCTTGCTAAAATAAAGAAGGATATTATAAATATTGTAATACCAAGAGTTAAAGCGTTGTACCCTAAATATGACCATCTTTTTAACAACAAAATTAAATATCACATTAACCCAACAGGTAAGTTTGTAATTGGCGGTCCACATGGTGATACCGGTTTAACCGGCCGTAAAATTATTGTAGATACTTACGGTGGTAAAGGCGCACATGGTGGCGGTGCATTTAGCGGAAAAGACCCAAGTAAGGTTGATAGAAGTGCTGCTTATGCAACAAGGCACATTGCAAAAAACCTGGTTGCTGCAGGCTTATGCGAAGAAGTACTCGTGCAGGTGAGCTACGCTATTGGAGTTGCTCAACCAACAAGTATTAATGTTGTTACTTATGGCACAGCCAAAGTGAATTTGACTGATGGGCAAATTGCAAAAGAGATCATGAAAATGTCTTGCTTTGATATGCGTCCGTATTTTATTGAGCAAAGATTGAAATTGCGTAATCCAATTTACAGTGAAACTGCATCGTACGGTCACATGGGGCGTACTCCGGAGAAGGTTGAAAAAACATTTACGTCACCATCAGGAGTTGTAATTAAGAAGAAAGTAGAATTGTTTACCTGGGAAAAATTAGATGCTGTTAAAGAAGTAAAAAAAGTTTTCGGAATTAAGTAAAATTATATTTTCCTCAAAGGAATAAAAGAGACCATAAG
This sequence comes from Chitinophagales bacterium, assembly GCA_038225275.1. Lineage (GTDB taxonomy): Bacteria > Bacteroidota > Bacteroidia > Chitinophagales > Chitinophagaceae > Ferruginibacter. The sequence continues at coordinate 23,661 of JBBREY010000029.1, forward strand.
TTCTTAAATGTACTTATGGTCTTTTAGTATCAACAAAAATTAAACTAAATTTATCAAGTGAAAGATTTTAGACACCAGCATAAGCGCCCAAAGAAAAATACTTTAATAGTAGGTAGAACTGCCATCATAGCCGCTATGAAAGAGGGTAAGCAGTTAGACAGAATTTATATGCAGACTGCCGTGCATGGTGAAACTATTGATGAAATAAGACTTTTGGCTGAAAAGTTTATGGTACCAATAAATAAAGTACCTGTAGAGAAACTTAATAATTTTAATGTGAGCAATCATGAAGGTTGCATTGCACAAATTTCAAAAATTCAATATCAAAATTTACAGGATGTAATTTCGTTTGTGGTGGAAAATGGGGAGGTTCCTTTATTCATAATATTAGATGGTATAACTGACATAAGAAATATAGGTGCCATTGCAAGAAGCGCTTATTGCTTCGGTGTTAATGCGATTATAATTCCTGATAAAGGAGTAGGTTCCTTAAACGAAGATGCAATTTTAACCTCAGCGGGTGCATTAGAAAATATTGCTGTTTGCCGGGTGAATAGTCTTATGAAGGCAGTGGATGATCTTCATTTAAATGGGATCAAAGTTTTTGCAAGTGTTATGGATGCAAGTACAAATTCTTACGAATGTAATTTCGCTGAGCCTACCGCAATAGTGATGGGTGCTGAAGAGAAAGGTATCTATCCTGCTTTAATGAAAGTGTGTGACGAAAAATTTGCAATACCAATGAAGGGGGATTTTGATTCTTTAAATGTTAGTGTTGCAACAGGTATAATTTTGTATGAAGTGGCAAAACAAAGAGGCTAATTTATCTGATCACAACTTCCTTTATAACTTTTTCACCAAGCTCTGCATTTACCATTTCAATAATTTTTTCTTTTTGGTAAAGCAGTTCATTTTTAAGCGGGGCAACTACGGTACTAACAAATAATGTTGAGCCAACTATTTGTAATTTGTCGGTATACTTTGCGACAGTCTTCCCCATAATTTTTTCCCATACATCTTCAATTTGAATGGCTTGTACGCCTGTCTTTAATTTGCTTTTGTTTAAAAATTGTTGAAGCGCTTCGGCCATGGATACTTCTGCCATTTTTTCGATTTTAAAGTTCAATTAATTGTCCATCTATTTGGAGCTTTTCAAATATATTTTCCAGCCGCTCTTTATGGGTATCTGTAATAAAAACCTGTCCATCATTTTCCTTGCAAACCCAATGCAATAAACGTTGCATTCTTGTTTCATCCAACTTTTCAAAAACATCGTCTAATAACAAGATCGGGCTAAACGACTTATAGCTTTTTAACAACTCGTACTGAGCAAGTTTCAATGCAAATAAAAGACTTTTTCGTTGCCCCTGGCTGGCAATGCTTTTGAAAGATTGTCCATTTAACGTAAAATAAATTTCATCTTTATGAATACCCTCACTGGTTCTTTGTATGCTTCTGTCTTTCTCCAATGTTCTGTTTAGAATAATCCCAAAATCTTCATCTTTAAGTGTGCTTGCATATTTAAAATTTACCGATTCAGTATTGTCTGCAATTTTATGGTAAAATTCTTCAATCAATGAACTTAGTTTATTCGTAAAAATCATTCTTTTATCGAATACAATCTTGCCTGGTACAACTAATTGTTTATTGATAATTTCAAGTAATTCTATATCTGTTTTGCCCTGTTCTGCAAACCGTTTTAGTAAACTATTGCGTTGCAATAAAACTTTATTGTAAATGATTAGTTGCTGCAAATATTCTGCATCTAATTGGCAAATTACAGCATCTAAGTATCTCCTTCTTCCTTCACTTCCTCCAATAATAATATCTACATCATCGGGTGCAATAATTACAGCAGGCAATAAGCCGATGTGCTTTGAGAGCCGCTCGTAAAGTACATCATTTAATGAAAATTCTTTTTTGGCGTCAGCTCTGTTAATACAGGTAATTTTTTGTTCTTTTCCATCGTTATCGAAATTACCTTCCAGCCTAAACCCGTCTTTTTCAAAATTTGTATTAAGAGAATCGTTGTTGGTAAAATAACTTTTAGTGAAACAGCAATAATAAATGGCATCAAGTAAATTAGTTTTGCCTATCCCATTCAGCCCACTTATACCCACTACATTTTTGGTAAACTCAAAAGAAGAGATGCCATAGTTTTTAAAATGTGTAACAATTATTTTACGAAGTCGCAGCATGAGATCTGCAAAGATAAAGTATAACTAAACTATTCTTAAATGTAGATATTAATTCAAGACTCACATCAAGAGTAAATACAGAAGTACTTCTACATTCACTTATGTTTTTATCTGAATAATTCAAACTCAAATTTCCTATATTTGCAGCCTAAATTATACTCCATTGGCTACAAAGTTTTCTAAAGAAACTTACCTGTACTGGTACGAAATGATGTTGTTGCTTCGCCGTTTTGAAGAAAAAACCGGCCAATTGTATGGGATGCAAAAAATTCGTGGTTTTTGTCATTTATATATTGGCCAGGAAGCAGTTGCAGCGGGCTGCATGACGGCAACCACACCCGATGATAAATTTATTACTGCTTATCGTGATCATGCATTAGCAATTGCTAAAGGTGTCAGTGCTAAAAGTTGTATGGCTGAATTGTATGGCAAAGCAACTGGTTGTAGCAAAGGAAAGGGGGGAAGCATGCACTTTTTTGGTGTTGAACAAGGTTTTTTCGGTGGGCATGGTATAGTTGGCGCACAAATTGGAACGGGCGCAGGACTTGCATTTGCTGAAAGATACAGAGGGACAAAAAACGTAGTGCTTTGTTTTTTTGGTGACGGAGCCTCACGTCAGGGAATGTTGCATGAAACTTTTAACATGGCTATGTTATGGGATCTTCCTGTTGTATTTATTTGTGAGAACAATGGATATGCTATGGGTACGTCTGTTAAAAGGACGAGTAAAACATTAGATATTTACAAGATGGCAGACGCATACGAAATGCCTGCAGATACTGTAGATGGTATGAGCCCTGAAGATGTACACAACGCTATTCTAAGAGCTGTAAATAGAGCACGAGAAAAAGGCGGACCAACTTTATTGGAAATTAAAACGTACCGTTATAAGGGGCATAGTATGAGCGATCCTCAGAAATACAGAACTAAAGAGGAACTAGAGGAGTACAAAACAAAAGATCCTATTGAGCATGTTTTAAAAGTTCTAAAAACGGACTTTAGTGTTTCTGACGAAGACATTGAATTAATAAATGAAAGAGTGAAAGCCGAAGTGGAAGAATCGGTAAAGTTTGCAGAGGAGAGTCCATGGCCAAATGACGATGAGCTATTAAAAGATGTTTACATACAGGAAGATTACCCATATATAACAGATTAAAATCAGAAAATAAATTTTACTAATACCTTAGACTAACATGGCAGAGAATAAAACAGCAGTAGTAGCAACCGAAGACAATGTAATTACTGAAACACATTTAGATAGAAAGAATTTTTGGGATACCTACAGCAAACCTATTATTTATGCAGGTTCAGCGTTAATATTAATTTTAGGAGCTTATTTTGGTTATCAAAAGCTTGTAAAAGAACCAAAAGAGATGGATGCAGCAGCTTTAATATTTCCTGCAGAATCTTTATTTGATAAAATGGCGCAAACAGGCTTTAACAAAGATTCTGTGAATGTTGTTTTGAATGGTGGAGTTGATAACGGGGTAAATGTAACAGGCCTTTTAAAAGTGGCAAGTAAGTACAGTGGCACGTTGAATGGAAACCGTGCAGAATATATGATAGGTGCTTGCTATCTTCATATTAAAGAGTTTGACAAAGCCATCCAACACCTAAAAGATTATAATTCAAACGGCGCTACGCAGGTAGAAATTAAAAAATACATGCTTCTGGGCAACGCTTATGCCGAGCAAAAGAAAACAGATGAAGCTTTAACTGCTTACAAAAAAGCTGCAGCCGTAAACGAGAAAGATGAAGCATTTACCGCTGATGCATTAATTACTGCCGCAGCTTACGCAGATTATATCGGCAGGCCAAAAGAGTCAATCGAACTTTATCAAAAGGCACAGGATAATTATCCAAACTTCCCGACAGTACAAAGTGGTGAAGTAGAAAAACATCTTGCAAAACTTGGAGTTACAAAATAAAAATAATTAATGGGAATAAGTACTAATAATCTTATAAACACAACAGGCATCCAAATAAGAAAGGATGCCTTTGTTGTTATAGTTAAAACAGAATGGAATGCACATGTGATAGATCTTTTACAGGAAGGATGTGTGAAAATATTATCGCTTAATAATATTGATTATAAAATTATAGAAGTTCCTGGTGCTTTTGAAGTTCCCTTTGCTATAAAAAAGTATTGGGTTAAGACAGAGGAAGCCGCAGATGTGTTGGAGTTTAGTGAAATCGATGGACTACCAATGCCATCTAAGGTTAAAATTCCTGATGCATTTATTGCATTGGGTTGCGTGATACGAGGCGATACACCTCACTTTGATTATGTTTGTGAAGGTATTACCCAAGGTATAATGAATTTAAATGTTACACTCCCTGTTCCTGTTATTTATGGTGTACTTACAGTGAACAATCAACTTCAGGCAGATGAGCGGCTGGGTGGCAAACATGGTCACAAAGGAGAGGAGGCTGCCGCTGCTGCAATAAAAATGATTGCATTTTCGCAATTGCTTTAAAAAATTGATAATGAATGTCCAACTCTTTATACCTTGTTTTGTAGACCAACTGTACCCGCAAACCGCCTTTAATATGGTAAAGGTGTTAGAAAAAGCAGGCTGCAATGTTTTATACAATACCAATCAAACATGTTGCGGGCAACCTGCCTTTAATGCAGGATTTTGTGATGAAGCAAAAGTAGTTGCAGAAAAGTTTTTAAATGATTTTGATACTGCTGATTTTATTGTGGCTCCAAGTGCCAGTTGTGTTGGGTTTGTAAGAAACTATTATCCTGGT
>JBBREY010000030.1:0-28392 GCA_038225275.1 Chitinophagales bacterium
AGCTTTTAATATATCGTAAGCAGATACTTCTATTGGAACTACCCTGCCTTGAAAATTTATATTTATTACTTGTTTCATGATGTAATAATTGTGTTGTTAATGTTGTTGTTGAGGTTGTTGTTTTTATTTGGTTAATGCTGCTACTGCGTTTGCAAGTTCGTTCCAGGTTGCTTCGAGCTCTTTGTAAAAATCTGCACCCTTATCAGTTAGCAGAAAATACTTTCGTGGCGGTCCACTGTTGCTTTCCACCCATCTATAAGTAAGCAATTCTGCATTTTTTAATCTTGTAAGCAAAGGGTACAAGGTGCCTTCAAAAATGTTGAGGTTTGCTGCCTTCATTTTATCAATAATATCTGAAGGGTAAGCTTCCCCTTGTTTTATTACCGATAAAATGCAAAACTCCAAAACTCCTTTGCGCATTTGGCTTGCTGTGTTATCAATATTCATGTCTTAAAATTTTTATGGTTTCTATTTTCCCACTTTGATAACACAAAGATAGGTTTAGTTTGGTACTATGCAACACATAATACCTTTTATTTTATGGTAGTTGGTGATGTAATTTTGTAAATTGTTCATTATAAGGTATTTGAATAAGAATTATTTTTTGATATTTTGATGAATGGAAGAAATAAAAATATGAACGGTAGCCAATAATTGTTTTTTCATCCACATTTCATATAAACCTTACCTTTGCGCTAGTTCATTAACACAGCGGCATTAAAAGCCCGGATATTTATTGTAGATTTTTATTTAATACACTTCCCCAATAAGATGCTTTAAGAACAAAAGCATTCTCCATTTTTAGTGATGAAGCAAGCCTTCATTTCCGCAATCATTTATTAAAAACAACATATTTTGTTATTTACAGACTTAAATTTAATTAAGCCTATCCTTGATGCGCTTGAAACAGAGGGTTATACAAAACCCACACCCATTCAACAAGGCGCCATTCCTTTTATATTGGCAGGTAGAGATTTGCTAGGTTGTGCGCAAACCGGTACTGGTAAAACAGCCGCTTTTGCTATACCAATGTTACAGCAATTGGCAAAACCAAAAACAATGCAAAGTGCAGGGCAACGCCCAATTCGTGCATTAATTCTTACACCAACAAGAGAACTTGCCATACAAATTCAAGAGAGTTTCAATGCCTATGGCGCTAATCTTCGTTTGAGAAACCTGGTAATTTTTGGTGGTGTAAACCAAGGACCACAGGTAAGCGAACTTAAAAGAGGTGTTGATATTTTAGTAGCCACTCCCGGCAGGTTATTAGATTTGATGAGCCAGGGTTTCATTAACTTAAGAGAAGTTGAAATTTTTGTGTTGGATGAGGCTGACCGTATGCTGGATATGGGTTTTGTGCATGATGTAAAAAGAGTAATTACAAAGTTGCCTACAAAAAGGCAAACACTTTTCTTCTCTGCTACCATGCCAAACGAAATACAGGCACTTGCAAACAGCATTCTTACCAATCCTGAAAAAGTAGAAGTAACACCTGTTTCATCTACTGCAGAAACCATCACACAATCGCTTTACTATGTTGAAAAACAAAACAAGGCTTCATTGCTTAAGTTCATTTTATCTGATGCCGGTATAGAAACCGCATTGGTTTTTACCCGTACCAAACACGGTGCAGATAAAGTGGTAAAAGATTTGGTGAAGCTTGGCATAACTGCAGAAGCCATTCATGGTAACAAATCGCAGAATGCAAGACAGCGGGCATTATCAAACTTTAAAAACAGAAGCACAAGAATATTAGTTGCAACAGATATTGCCGCAAGAGGAATTGATGTGGATGATTTGACGCACGTAATTAATTATGAATTGCCAGATATTGCTGAAACCTATGTTCACCGCATTGGTCGTACAGGTCGGGCAGGTGCAAGTGGCATTTCTTTTTCTTTTTGCGAAGCAGAAGAAACAGAAGCACTGAGAGACATTCATAAATTAATTGGTAAACAAATTCCTTTAAATACCAACCATCCTTACCATGTAACTTTTAATGGCATACAAGGCAGACCTAAACAACAAGCACGCCCACAACGCAGCTTTGGCGGTGCGCCAAGAGGGGGCAACAACCAAGGTAGACCAAAACAATTTGGCAGCAGTGAAGGCCAAAGAAGTTTTAGCAGAGGGAGATAATTGGTGAAAACATACATTGTTAATAGTGAGATTCGGTTTTAAAAAAGCCGGATCTTTTTTATTTCCAAAAAAGTATCTGTTACTAGCAAAAATAATTTGACTGTACATTTGTATAAATACTTCTATGATTCCTTACAATCAAAAAAATCCATTTTTATATATTTTTAAAATTTACAAAGGCGATACGTTTCGCAGGCTTATTCCCTTTTTAATTTTGTATTGTATTTATGCAGGCGGCGTGGCTTATTTTGAAATTGAGTACAGGCATATAACAGAAAAAAGTTCTTTAAAAAATATTGATGTAATGCATGGGTTGCTCGGTTTTGCTATTTCTATATTGCTGGTATTTCGTACAAATTCTGCCTACGACAAATGGTGGGAAGGGAGAAAACTTTGGGGCAATCTTACAAACAACAGTAGAAACCTCGCAATGAAACTAAATGCGATGTTACCTGCTCACGAAGAAGATGATCGTATTTTTTTCAGAAAAACCATTCCTGCTTATGCGCTTGCCCTGCACGATCATTTAAAGGCTGAAAGTACTGCCAACGCTCTTTTTAAACAGGAAATTCATACACCAAAATCTGTTGAGATTGACGAAAAAAAGCACATTCCAAATCAAATAAGTACGTTAATTTATATGCGGGTAAACAACCTTTTGCAACTTAAAAAAATAACTGGCGAACAACTCCTTTTTTTAAACAACGAACTTCAATCCTTTACAGATATATGTGGCGCCTGTGAGCGCATAAAAAATACTCCTATACCTTTTTCGTACAGCACATTTATAAAAAAGTTTATTTTCATTTATGTAATGACATTGCCTTTTGGTTATGTATTTAACCTTGGCTATTTTATTATACCTGTTGTTGCATTTGTATTTTATGTACTTGTAAGTTTAGAGCTTATAGCAGAAGAAATTGAAGATCCTTTTGGTGAAGATGACAATGATTTACCAACAGATTTAATTGCTAAGAATATTAAAAAACACGTGGAGGAAATTATGTAATATTCCTGCATCATTTTTGTACTACTATAAAAAAATACTACATGAATTTAAATAAGCTTACACCCGAAGAAGAATATGTAATTGTAAAAAAAGGAACCGAGAGACCTTTTACAGGAAAATACAACGACAACAAAGCCGAGGGTATTTATCAATGCCGCAGGTGCGATGCACCACTATATATTTCAAAAGATAAATTTGATAGCCGTTGCGGATGGCCAAGTTTTGATGATGAAATTGCAGGTGCTGTAAAAAGAGTACCAGATGCTGATGGCAGTAGAGTGGAAATAGTATGTACCAATTGTGATGCACACCTTGGGCATGTATTTACCGGAGAAAGATTTACTGAAAAAAACACAAGGCATTGTGTGAATTCCATTTCCTTAAAATTTGTTCCAACAGCTGGATGATAAATTTTATTTAAAAGGGTATTCAAAAATTTTGAATACCCTTTTAAATTTTTATTCCATTTTTATTGCATTTTTATTTGCGATATGTCGTAAACAACAATTTCAGGTTTTTCTTTAAACAGAATAACCCTACCAACCACGCACACATTTTTATCTTTCATTTCCTGTTCCGGTGCGCCACCCATTTTAATTCTGACTTCTCCGGGTATCATAATTGTTAGCGGGCTTGCAGGGTAAGCAGCACCCATATTCAACAAGGTTGGTGATCCTTTAGATGTTTCAAAAAACCGACCCCCATAAATTTTATCGCATATAGCTATGCTGTCACCTACTTTTTTTGCTGCTTGCTCTGCAGTAAAGGTTTGGGCAAATGAACTCTGATAAAAAGGGATAAGTAGTAGAAATGTAAATATATTTTTCATAGTCTTGGTTAAGCACATAAATTTATGAAAAATATATTTGAGTTAATTTTCTTTAACAATGAAGCTAAAGCAGTAGTTTTTCTATTTCAAAGGCATTTCCTGATAAAATACGGAGTACCAAATACCATTTCTTTTTACATACGTTGCTGCAGCCGCCACTTCAGGCACCCACTTAACACCGTCAGCACCCGTAACATCTTGAATTACATTGTAAGTAATAATTGCGACGTCGGTCGCAATTGGCTTTACATTAATATTCGATAAATGATAATCGGTAAAATTGGTTTTTCTTAGTAGGTTAAGCACGTCGCTTGGGCGCATACTGCCCGAAGTGAAATATCCAGTGTAATCATCAGCCAAAATTTCACGCAGCTTATCAAGTTGTTTCGTTTTAGAAAATTCCCATACATTAATTTCTCTTGACGTAATTATTTTCCCTTCCTCTTGAGTCATTTTTGGTAAAACGGCTGTTGTAGAGGTGGTTTTTGTTGATTGTGTACACTGAGATAAAGAGAAAATTAAGGTGCCAGCAACAATAATTGCTTTAAGAGTAGCCATGATATTGGTTTTAAATTAAAAATAATAATTACATAACATTCTATGCAATTATGCTACCAAAAATTAAACTAATAAAACGTAAAAGTTATCCCTATAATGTGCATTTCTAAAGTGGAAAACTAATTTTTTTGGCTGCATCCTTTGTCCATATTGCATCTCCCGATTTTGTAAACATGCTGTGAAAAACTAATAGAAATTAATCTATAAAATGATTAGTAATATTGTTTAAGAAGAGTTCGAAACTATATTTTGGTCATTCCGTCGCCAATTATATTAAATCGCTCTTTACAACAACCAAAACATTTCTAAAAATTATAACTGATGCACATCGAACCGCTTTTAGCTGATAATAAAGACCGCTTTGTACTTTTCCCCATTAAGCACCAAGATATATGGCAGATGTACAAACAAGCTGAAGCAAGCTTTTGGACAGCGGAAGAACTGGACCTTACCACCGATGTACAGGATTGGGCAAACAAGCTTACAGAAGATGAGCGTTTTTTTATAAAACATGTGCTGGCTTTTTTTGCTGCAAGCGATGGTATCGTAAATGAAAATCTTGCTGTAAACTTTTTAAAAGAGGTTCAATATCCTGAAGCCCGCTGCATGTATGGCTTTCAGGTGATGATAGAAAATATACACAGTGAAGCTTATTCATTGTTGATTGATACTTACATAAAAGATGTTGTAGAAAAAGACAGGTTATTAAGAGCAATAGACACCATTGAATGTGTTCAGAAAAAAGCAGAGTGGGCTTTGCGTTGGATTGATAAAGGAAGTTTTGCTGAAAGATTGATTGCTTTTGCAGCAGTAGAAGGAATTTTCTTCTCTGGATCTTTCTGTTCTATTTTCTGGTTAAAGAAAAGAGGATTAATGCCGGGTCTTGCTTTTGCAAACGAACTTATCAGCAGAGATGAAGGCTTGCATTGCGATTTTGCTTGTATGTTGTACACACAGCATTTACAAGAGCAACTTCCAAAAGAAACAGTAACACAAATTATTAGAGACGCAGTTGACATTGAAAAAGAATTTGTTACAGATGCGTTGCCGGTTGGGCTTATAGGAATGAACTCAAAATTAATGTGCGATTATATTGAATTTGTTGCTGATCGTTTATTGGTTGCACTTGGTTGCAGCAAAATATACAATAACGTTAATCCATTCGATTTTATGGAGCTGATATCACTTCAAGGTAAAACAAACTTCTTCGAAAAGCGTGTAGGCGAATACCAAAAATCAGGCGTAAAAGAAAATGCGAGCAAAGTGTTTTCAATGGATGAAGACTTTTAGGAGAATTTAATTAGAAATTAAGACAAACCAGAACTACTACTAACCACATAATCAATACACCCATGCAAGTTATTAAACGCAACGGCAAATACGAATCCGTACACTTTGATAAGATTACATCAAGAGTAATGAAACTCAGTTATGGTCTTCAACTAAAAAGTGAAGACATAATCGAAATTGCAAAAAAAGTAGTTGCCGGTATTTACAACAATGTAACTACAACAGAGTTGGATAATCTTGCTGCAGAAACATCAGCGTCATTTACTACTCGTCACCCTGATTTTGCAGTACTTGCTGCAAGAATAGCGGTGAGCAATTTGCACAAAAACACTAAAAAATCATTCAGCGAAACTGCTGAGTTGTTATATAATTATATTGACAATAAAACAAATGCTCACGCTCCTTTGTTGGCTGATGATGTGTATGAAGTAATTAAGGATAATGCTGATTTGTTAGATGCAGCCATTATCTACGAAAGAGATTATCATTTTGATTTCTTCGGTTTCAAAACATTGGAAAAATCTTATCTTTTAAAGGTAAACGGAAAAATTACCGAGCGTCCACAGCATTTATTTATGCGTGTTGCTTTAGGCATACACAAAACAGATGTAGAAGCAGCAATTGAAACGTATAATTTAATGAGTGAAAAGTGGTTCATTCATGCAACACCAACATTGTTTAACGCAGGCACCCCAAAACCACAAATGAGTAGTTGCTTTTTATTAAGCATGAAGGAAGACAGCATCTCGGGTATTTACGATACACTAAAAGATTGTGCAATGATTTCGCAGTCTGCGGGTGGTATTGGGTTAAACATTCACAATGTTCGTTCTACAGGCAGTTACATAAAAGGAACAAACGGCACATCAAATGGTATCATTCCAATGTTGCGGGTATTTAATGATACTGCCCGTTATGTGGACCAAGGTGGTGGAAAAAGAAAGGGTGCATTCTCAGTTTACTTAGAACCATGGCATGCTGATGTGTTTGAGTTTTTAGAACTTAGGAAAAACCACGGTAAAGAGGAGATGCGAGCAAGAGACTTGTTTCTTGCGCTGTGGATACCAGATCTATTTATGAAGCGTGTAGAAGCTGATGGTGAATGGAGTTTGTTTTGCCCGAACGAAGCGCAGAATCTTCACACTACGCATGGTGCTGAGTTTGAAGCGTTGTACACAAAATACGAGCAAGAAGGAAAAGCTAAAAAAACAATACAAGCGAGAGAATTGTGGAATGCAGTTTTAGAGTCTCAAATAGAAACCGGAACACCTTATGTATTGTATAAAGATGCTGCAAACACAAAGAGCAACCAGAAAAATTTAGGAACTATTCGCTGCAGTAATTTGTGTACAGAAATTATTGAATACAGCGATGACAAAGAAACAGCAGTATGTAATTTAGCATCGCTTTCTTTACCAAGATTTGTAGAAGGAAATAAATTCAATTTCGACAAACTAGTAGAAGTTACAAAAATCGTTACCCGTAATTTGAACAAGGTTATTGATGGTAATTATTATCCAATACCTGAAACAGAAAGAAGCAATGTACGCCATCGTCCAATTGGTATTGGCGTGCAAGGTTTAGCAGATGTATTTATGATGCTTGGTTTGCCTTTTGAAAGTGAAATGGCAAAGCTGTTAAACAAAAATATTTTTGAAACAATCTATTTTGCAGCAATGACATCAAGCTGTGAGCTTGCGCAAAAAGATGGGGCATACCAAACGTTTAAAGGTTCACCTTTGAGCGAAGGTAAATTTCAATTTGATTTGTGGGATGTTGCGCCAAGCGATCGTCATGATTGGGAAGGCTTGCGCAAAGATGTTATGGAACATGGAGTAAGAAACTCCTTGTTATTAGCGCCAATGCCAACAGCTTCTACTTCACAAATTTTGGGCAACAACGAATGTTTTGAACCATATACTTCTAACATATACAACAGAAGAGTATTGAGCGGCGAGTTCGCTGTAGTAAACAAACATTTATTAAAAGATCTTGGCAAACTTAATTTATGGAACGATAACATGAAGCAACGCATTATTGCTGCAAATGGTTCCGTACAAAATATTGAAGAAATACCTGCAGATCTTAAAGAAATTTATAAAACTGTTTGGGAAATAAAGCAAAAAACAGTGATTGACATGAGTGCTGACAGAGGTGCTTTTATTTGCCAGTCACAATCACTGAATTTATTTGTAGAGCAGCCAAATTTTGCGAAACTTTCTTCCATGCATTTTTACACATGGAAAAAAGGATTGAAAACAGGTATGTATTATTTACGTACAAAAGCAGCAGCAGATGCCATTAAGTTTACGGTAGATGCAGCTGTTTTAAACCAGACAAAAGAAGAGCAGGTCGCGGCCATTTCCTGCTCGCTAGATAACCCTGAAGGATGTGAAGCTTGCGGATCATAATAATTTTTTTCATTTATAGGTTTAAGCCGCAGTCTTTAAAAACTGCGGCTTTATTATTGTAATATATTTTTCACGCTGTGGTACTGGCCCGGCAATTTTTGTCAACTTTTAATTCTTAGAAATGAAATTTTTTACATCAACTTTTTTGCCTCTCTGCATCCTGTTATATTCCTGCAACCAAAAAGTAAAAGATCAAACAATTATAAAGAGTGATTCTATTCCAAAAGTCACTGTGGTTGCTCTATCAGCTGCAGACTCAACAAAAAAAGCAGACTCAACAGCGAGGCTTCTTGCTTCACTTTCAAGCGATACAATTTTTGCAGGCGATAGAATTGCCCAGCTAACCATTAGCCAAGGGTTTGATGAGGTTTTGCAAATTATGGGAGATCCCGCTACGGCTGATACCGCTAAAAATAATTTGCTTTTGCAATGGAAGGCAAACAAAGTAGATACTATTCAATATGTAACCACAGCCTTGTTCAGCAACAGCAAAGCCGGAAAAAAAATAAAGCAAATATCAACAACATCGCCATCATTTAAAACACCAATGCAAGTTGGCTGCGGTAGCACATTGGCGTATATAAAAATACAATACCCAACAATAAAAAAACCGAATGAAACTTACACAAACGCAGCAGGCAAAGCATTTTCAGTTTATGATGATGTAAAAGAAGGAATTGCTTTTGAAACCAATGATGAAGGAAAATGTATTTTAGTTTCGGTTCACGTAAAAGGGCAAAAAAATATAAAAATACCTTTGTAAAAAAAGTGGAAGAAACAATTAAGAAGGACGGACTTACCTACACATTAACTGAAATTGAAAAAGACTGTTGGCTGAGATTGCTCAATGGTTCATTGCGTAGTAAAGAGCCTTTTCATCAACCAGTAGTAGCAAATATTAGTGGCGATTTGCCGGTATCACGAACAGTAGTTTTACGGAAAGTTATTACTGCTGAAAAAAAACTTTTTCTTCATACGGATGTAAGAAGTTGCAAATGGAATGACCTTCAGCAAAACGACAATACAAGCTGGTTGTTTTATGATGCAGCTACAAGGTTACAGATAAGGGCAGGTGGAAAAAGCGCCCTTCACCACAACGACGCTATTGCTGATGCAGCGTGGCAAAATACATCTGCAAGTAGCCGAAAAAACTATATGGGTTTAATTAGCCCCTCAGAAAAAAGTGATATGCCCACAAGCGGTTTGCCAGATACATTTAAAAAAACAAATCCCACAATGGAAGAAAGTGAAGCCGGCAGGAAAAACTTTGCTGTTGTTTGCACACATGTAAACTGGTTAGAATGGTTGTGGCTAAACAGTGGTGGGCACAAACGGGCACAATTTATTTATGAGAATACTGATACGTTTACAGCAAACTGGTTGATTCCGTAATCACTTTTTATACCCCATACTTAAACCTGTATCTCCTTTAATAAATAGATCTACCGATGCTGTATCATTGCTATTATTTTCTATAACCAGGGCAGTATTTTCTTCCACCTTTACTCTCACAGTCTCATTGGGTTTTACGGTTACATAAGAATGGTTGCCACCTGCAATTGGCGAACGATGCAATACAACTTCGTTTTTAGAAACATTTTTTAGCTTCACTGAAAATGAGCCATGTTCATTATTACCTAACACAAAACTATTTTGTGGTGTAATGGTAGTGTTAGATGTTACAGACTTAAACATACTGCAAGATGCAATTGCGATGGCAAGTGCGAAAATGGAAACAATATTTTTCATAATTTTTATTTTGTTGAAACGGTTTGTTTCATTGTGAATGATAAAACAAATCTCTACTATAAAAAATCTACTGTCGCGCCATATCATAACTTGAAACCAATTAAACTTGTATCAAATCATATATTTTCAAATACAAACATTACTATTTCTTAAATTAATATTGATTTTGGTATTTTACATTACGTAGAAAAGATTACATAAATTATGATAAAAGCTTTTTTATTTGACCTTAATGGAACAATGGTTGACGATATGAGCTACCATATAAATGCTTGGCATAATATTTTTGTAAGGTTAGGTGCAGATTATACGTTTCAGCAATCGCAGGAACAGTGCTACGGGAAAAACGCAGAGATATTAGAAAGGATTTTTCCTAGTAGATTTTCAGAAAAAGAAAAGAAAGAAATAGGCGATGCTAAAGAAGCAACTTACCGCAATGAATTCAAACCTTTTTTAAAACTCATTGACGGCTTAAATTATTTTCTTGAAGCAGCAAAACAACAAAATATAAAAATGGCTGTAGGATCTGCCGCCATGAAATTAAATGTAGATTTTGTGTTAGACAACTTAAACATCTGGCATTATTTTGATGCAATAATAAGTGGAGATGATGTACAAAAAAGCAAGCCTGATGCAGAAACTTATTTAAAATGTGCAGAAGCTTTAGATGTAGCACCGAACGAGTGTTTGGTATTTGAAGATGTACCAAAAGGGGTGGAAAGTGCAGCAAATGCAGGAATGAAGACGGTAGTTATTACTGGCTTGCATAGTAAAAATGAGTTTGTGGCTTTTAATAACATCATGCGTTTTGTAACAGACTATGACCACCTATTAGTAGAAGAATTAATAAATTAATAGTTACATATTGTTACTTGCGCCATTTTATAAATTGGATAATTTATTTAGCCATTAAAATAATCAGCCCTTTACTTTTATCCTGTTTGCATCTTGGTTCGTATCTCTTTCCCTTGCAGCGAATTTACTTTTACCAAAGCTCCAGCTAAACTGCAAACGAACACCACGGCTTTCCCATTTGCGCCGATAACTAAAATCCATATTGGCAAATTGTACCTGTTGTTTCCATTGCTGTGTATTAAAAATATCTGTCACCGTAAGTCTGATAGATCCTTTGTCTTTTAAAATATTTTTTTTCGCCGCCACATCTAAACTGCCCAATGCACTTGTTTTAAAAATGGCTTCTTTTGTGCCTGCGTTAAACCAGCTACTAACTTGTGTGCTCCAACCTTTACCAAGTTTAAAATTATTTTGAATGTAGTAATTCATTCCAAAAGTTTTTTCTTTTAAAATACCGTTTGGTAAAACTCCTTGGTAATTATTAAAAAAACCTGTGATGTTAGCATAACCTTCCCACCATTTTGCAATTGGTAAGGGTGCGCTAATGTTAAGATAGGCATTGTCTAAACTACCAATGTTTGCAGTTGTAGCTTGTGTTTGCTGCCCAATTTGTGTAGTAATGGTTTGGCTGTAATCTCTTGTATGGTTATAACCAACTGCTACATTTATTGCATAACGATAAGTATATTTAAACTCAAAATTGTTTGTGTACTGCGGCTTTAAAAAGGGATTTCCTTTTTCTGAAGTATAGATATCATAAATGGTTTCAAATGGGTTTAGGCTTTGGTAATCAGGTCGGTTAATTCTCTTGCTGTAAGAGGCTGCAATCATATTTTTGTCATTCAATCTATAACTTACAAAAGCAGTTGGAAAAATATTTACATAATTAGTATCAGGGTTATTAATAGTGTTGTTTTTTAGATCGGTTGATGCACCTTTTATTAATGAGTTTTCAAGCCGAACACCGACCTGATATTCGAACTTTTTTACCAGTTTACTAAAATTTACATAAGCTGCGTAAACATTTTCTTTGTATTTAAAAATATTGGTTCTGCCCGTATCCGCCTTCATTGTGTTACCTGCTAATGTTGTGGCAAAAAGATCATTGTTGGTTGCAACGCTACTTAATTTTACGCCTGTTTCTATTTTAGCTTTTATTGTTTT
The DNA here is from genome assembly GCA_038225275.1 of Chitinophagales bacterium. Classification (GTDB taxonomy): domain Bacteria; phylum Bacteroidota; class Bacteroidia; order Chitinophagales; family Chitinophagaceae; genus Ferruginibacter. The sequence goes on from JBBREY010000030.1 coordinate 12,005, forward strand.
TAACGCTTTTATATAATCTGCTTTTATTGCATAAATATTAATGTTAGTTGCTACATCCAAATCATTTGCGGTAAAATTATATTTGGTGTTTGCCTTGTCCAAAAAAGATGTACCAAGATTAGTGGTGTTGGTGTTTTTAAAATTTGTGTAATCTGCATCAATATTTAATTCGTTGCCGACTGTGTCAGCGTACCGGTAATTTAAATTGGTATTGTAACGGCGGTTTTTATACAAATTATCGTTGGTGGTTTGTAATGAAGAATCTATAATCCCATTACTTCCGATTAAAGTATTGCCCGGTGTATTAAAAGGATTCCAACTGCCGTTGTTATTAAATAAAAAACCAAACGTGCTTTTTTTATTTAAATAAAAATCTATCCCTGCTCTAATATTATGCGCTACATTTCTGTCAATGTCCAACGTTGTATTATTAAAGTTTTTTGTTAGATTATTTACCGAAACATTTCTATTTATATAACCGTTGGTATGTTGTTTATTATTATCGATACTAACATTTGCAAAAGCATTTATTTTTCCGGCACGGTGATTAATACCAAAAGATCCATTACTACGATAATGTACATTTTGTGTATAGCCCAGGTTTACATTTCCGTTCGTTCCTTTTATTTTTACTTTTTTTAAGCGAATGTTAATAATGCCTGCATTGCCTTGTGCATCAAAACGGGACGAAGGATTTGTGATCAATTCAATTTTTTCGATGCTGCTGCCTGGCATAGAACGAAGAAAATTTGCCAGTTCTTTGCTACCCATTTGTGTAGGGCGACCCTCAATCAAAATATTTACACCGGCTTTTCCGCTCATGTTTATTACATCTTCTCCTGTAATATTAATGCCTGGTGCTTTTTGCAAAATTTCAAATGCACTGCTGCCAATGGCTGTAATATCTGCCTGCACATTTACTACTGTTTTATCAATCTGTTATTCAATAAATGGCTTTTTAGAGGTAACGATAACTGCATCCAGTTTTTTATTTGCCATTAAAACAGATGTTGTATCTATTATTTTTTGAGCAAATGCTGCTACAGAAAAAGTGAAGAATAGTAATGAAAGAAGAAGTTTCATAAAATGAGTTTTGATGGTTAGTTTTTCAGTGAAAGTTTTTAATTGTTAATTATTTCGCCGTTACCTTTTTGTTTTGAATTTGCTGATGGTTTTGCACTGCCTTTATTTATGATGTCGCCATTGCCGGTTCCATCGGCATTAAAGGTTTCGCTGGCACTTACTTTTACATCGCCATTTCCAACAGAAATAATCTTTGCATTTTTCACTACTAATTTTGCAGCTTCCACATTGCAATTTCCTGCTTTTTCTATTTCAATATTATCAGATGTGCCATGCAATACTAAATTTCCATTCCCGGTACTTTTTGCAGAAAAGCTGGTGTTTTTTAACCCGGTAACAACTGCATCGCTGTTACCATTGTGAACCACACCAATTAGTTGCGGAACACTGATGGTTATATTGATATTGCTGTTTTCAACATAGCGTTTGTTGTTTTCATTTTTGTTAAGGGCAACGGTAAGCGTTTTGTTGTTTTCAGAAACTAACAGCAGCGGCTCCAAGTTGTCATCTATTGAAACCATTATGTTGTAGGACTTTCCAACTTCTATTTTAACGATTCCATCAAGGTCATTTAGTTGAATTTTATCGAAATCTTGGAAAGCAAAAGTTTTGTTTACAATTTTTCCTGATCCTTTTAAAGCGCCCATTTGACAAAACGCCATTTGAATAGTTAGCAACAATGTTGCAGAGAGGAGGATTAATTTTTTCATTTTATATTTTTTTAGTGATTTGTTTCCACAAAGATGGTTCAGCCGAAAGCCGTGGTCGCTGCAAATGATGATCTGATACCACAAAACATAGTATCAAATCATGGATAAAGAAATTGAGTCGTTTCAAAAAATTTAAAATATTGACTATCAATATCTACAAGTATTAATAGTTCTGATGCTTTCTATAAATTTTAAAGTTGCAAATTTCATTTTCTTTATTTTTGAAGTGCTTATGAATAGAATATTGCTGAGTTTAAACAAATCTTATCCGCTCGAAGAGCGAAAACTCGTACAGATTAAGCTTGCTTTTATTTTTGGGCTAGTAGTTTTTATGCTGATGTATTTTGTAAAACCATTTGGCTTTAATGGCTCACAACAACAATTGCTGTTAAACAGTCTTTTTGCTGGAGCAAGTACAGCTTTTGCCATTTGTTTTGATTTTTTGGTACTATTTCCACTGTTTCCCCAATTTTTTAAAGAAGAAAAATGGACCGTTGGCAGAGAAATGATTTTCACACTCATTATCATTACAACAATTGCAACCTTTAATGTACTTGCTGCAAAAATTATGTACGGTGAGGCTTTATCTCTTTTAGGTTGGCTAAGAATGATTTTTTATACAGGTATAATTGGTCTAGCACCTGCAACAATAAGTATATTACTAAATCAAACTAGGCTTTTAAAGAAATATAGAAAAGAAGCTGGCGATTTAAATGAACAACTACCTGTTCATATTACAGAAAAGATTATTGTTGAAAATGTTCAAATAGAAAAACCGAATATACAAGCTGGTGAAACTATTAAAAACGGAGAAAAAGTTTTTCTAACCATTGAGGCGGAGAATGAAAAAGAAAACCTCAGTATATTACCTGCAGATTTTATTGCGGCTACCTCGGCAGATAATTATGTAAAAGTATATTATCTAAGAAATGAAAAACTCGTTACTGCTATTTTAAGAACCACCTTAAAAAAAGTTTCGGAGAATACTGCAGCGTTTCCATCTTTTTATCGTTGCCACCGAACAGCTTTGGTAAATTTAGGAGCTGTGCAAAATGTGGTTGGTACGGCACAGGGTTATAGGTTGCAACTTTCTTTTTTGCACGAAGAAATACCGGTATCCCGAAACTTAAACAAAGAGGTAAAAGAAAGGTTGAACAGCCTCACCCTCATGCCCTCTCCGAGTAAGAGGGAGGATTAGAAGATCGATTGAGAGATCTATCTGGAGATGATGAGAAATACCCATGTTGTCATTTAATATTCCCCTAAACCCCTTCGGGGTTCACCTTTAGTAACCATAGGCGTAGCCCGTGGGCGTAGGCTATGCAGCGCGGCTAAGCCCACGAGAAATACTCGCAGAAAAATATAAATAATGCTATTCGCCCCTAACCTCGCTCTCCTTATCGTACCCTTTACCCCTAACCGTGCAGTTCGCCCCAAAGCCAATACCAATAAGCCCTTCTATTTGGAAGAGGCTATTGTACCGATGTATTTTTACAGTGTTAAAACAACATCTAAAAACAATAAATCACCCAAAATGAAAAAATTGATGACCACTACCACAAACTTTTTAGCAAACCAGCTGCACATCTTTGTAATATTAGCAGCAAGCCTTTTAACGCAATCGGCAAATGCACAGGATAGTACTTACTCAAATTATCTTGCTAAAAACAACGAAAAAATAACCATTGGGGGGAGTAATAGCTATGCCATTTTTGATGAAGCATTTTACAACAACCAATTATTTCTCGTAACAGAATCTCACGGGTATTACAAACCCAACCAACTGGATGCAGAACTTTTCAAACAAATAAATAAGAAAAACGGCGTTCGTTATTATTTGGCTGAAGTAGATTTTAGCCAGGCTTACTACATCAACAAATATTTAAACACGGGCAACGAAGAATTTTTAAAAGTAATTTACGAACATTGGTACAACGAGCAGGCTCAATGGGGAAGTAAAACAGGATTTGAAAAATGGAAAAGTTTGTACAATTACAACCTCAGTTTAGCTAAAGGCAAAAAAATTATTGTCTTAGGGTTAGATGAAGCACAGGATTTAAATATGAATGAAAAATTGCTTTACGAAATGGCTAAAGATGCAAAGTACAAAGCTGGTAACAAAATGATTGACAGTTTACTTTCTTTTAATAGCATCAATTTAGATAATGACACTACTAAATCATTCATAAAATTTACTCGCAGGTTTTCAAATGATATTACAGCAAATGAAAACAGTTATAAGAAAATATTTAAGAGCAACTATTTTGCTTTTCAGTTTATTGTAAAAAACATAGCCTCCAAAAAAGGCAGAGAAAATAAAATCTTTGAAAACTTTAATACTTTTTACAACGAATACAAATTAGCCGATAAAAAAATGTATGGCTTTTGGGGTAGATTTCATGGCATGCAGGATAGTATAAATGGTGGGCTATCATTTTCAGCGATGCTTAAAAAAAGCAACTTTCCATTGGCTACAAAAATAATCTCCATCCCTGTTTTTTGTGTGGAAAGTGTAAGTATGCTACCCACCCAATTTTTGCCGGAAATGGCTAGAGACAAAGGAACTGTTTTCAGCAAAGCTGCCATGGTAAATGACGATAGCATGATTTATACAGTTGATGGTATAAAAATGACTAGAAATTTTGTTGGGAAAAACGAGAATGTCATTTTCAAATTAAATGGCGCATCATCACTCTTCACCAAAGGTTTGTACCTGGTAGAATCCAATTCAAAATTTGATAAAACATTTAACTGGCAGGGTAATAAAAATGCTGCGACTACAGATTATTTTCAATATGCGATTGTTGTAAGTAATTCAGATTGGGCAGTGCCTTACGGCGATAATAAAGCAAAATGATTAGCGAAGTTTAAAAACGATTTCTGCAATAATAATTTTGTTCGAATCTCTTTAACGAAACTATTTCAACATTCCTGTTACAAATAAAGAAGGCTGTCTCAATCTTATGAAACAGCCTTTTTATTTTCAATTTTATAATACCACCGTTGTTTCGTTATCCTCTTTTTTAACATTAATGAATGGTTTATCGTTATCTATTCTTTTACCGCTCATTACTATATCTACCTGTTCTCTATTAGTCAAATAAACCTTCGTGCCTTCAACATATTCAACTCTCTTCTTTTGCCCTGGCATAATAAAAAAACCGTTCGTACTGTTTCCTGTCTCATTCGGCTGATAAGCAATCAATGTAATTTTTTTGGGCAGTAATGAATTGTTTTTTAAATAAAATACAACATTAGCTGTTTTGTTTGTTTGCGAAAAAGCAAAAAATGTTACAAACAACAGTGTGGTGCTGATGATAATTTTTTTCATATAAATAATTTTATACAAAATTCGCCGACAGCAAATTTAAAGTCGCTGCAAATTATAATTTGATACCATATAAGATTGCCTCAAATTATGATTTGGAACTTTCACTCCACTCCTTGGGGCTTACCAACGCAAACTTTTTAAATGCACGGTTAAAAGTTGCTTTGCTGTTAAATCCACAATCGAAAGCTATTCCCAATAATGTCTGTGTTTTTTGTTCCCCTGCACTCAACTTGTCTTTTACGGCTTCTACTCTGTAAAAATTAATAAGGTCATTAAAATTCATTTGAAAACCCTGGTTTATAACTTTTGAAATGACCGATGGGTTTGTTTTCAGTTGCTTTGCTATTTGTGTAAGAGAAAGCTCGGGATCTTCATATAATTTATCATTTTTTAAAAGACATTCTATTTTTGGCTTCCATTCATTCAGCAATGAGTTGTCTTCTTTTCTTTCCTCCCTTATATTATCAATCTCTATAACTTCTGCATCTTCATAAAAATTATATTCCGCTTCTTCGTTTTGAGGCGCTCCTAAGTACAAGGTTGGTTTATAACTGAGAAGGTTTAATTTAAATGGAACTTTTGTTTCAATGCTATTGGAGTATCCTGTTATTGCTATGTAATAAAATATAATGGCAAACATAAAAAAGTACCACCATGATCCTATATAATCATTAAAAAAAGGGTCGATTTTGCCAAGTATAAAAAAAGTGATTTGTAATATTTGCATACAAAGCAACGCCATTAAAAAATTACGCACCCATTTAAATAAAACAAAATCTGCATAGCTAATAACCTGAAGCATCAATTTTTTATACATGCTGTAATAGCGCATACTTATAACAAAATAAAACAGCATCGAAAAAAAGCCCGCATATTGGTACCAACTATCAAAATCTCTGTCAGAACCATCTGCAAGAAAAAAATATCTTTTTAAAATCAACTTATCTGTAACAACCATTACAATGCTGTAAACAATATAGAGCATACCAGGCATCAAATGCAACCACTCCTTTCTCCCAAATTTAAAAGATGGATTCAATAAACTTTGTACGTAAAAAAATATGATTGGTCCCATCAAAAACAAGTGTTGCATGGGCATGTAAAACAGAAAATCACGGTAAGGCTGGTTATCATACCAGCCGGCAAAACCTAGCATCCATGGAGAAATATACAAAACACAAATAAGCAAAAAAGCGCTCAACCATTTATCAGATACAGATTCATTTATTATTCCTTTTCGCCAAAGTAGTACTGAATACACTAAGCCATGTACAAAAAATATAAGCAGCAGCGAACTTCTTAAACCAAATTGAAAAAACATAGACTGTGTATAAAAAATGCTGGTTAATAACTAACCAGCATTTACAAATCTATATGTTTATTTAATGTAATTTCTTTTGAAACAGTTTGTAAGTATATATTTCCAAAAAATTCTTCTGTAAAAAAATTACAATCTTTCCTCTTCTTCCTTTATCTCATCATTATCGTAGTAATCATCCTCATCACTTTCTTCCGGCAGGTTCTCCGCATCTACCATTCTATCCATTTCTACAGCATTTAAAGCTGCGGCCATTTCAACGTCGCTTTCATTGTCAAGTGCGTCCAGCTCCTCTCCACTTATTCCATCTTCTTCTCTGTTAAAATCATCGGCATCCAAAATATCATCCCCATCAGTAGCTGCTGAAAACTCCATACTATCGTGCCGAAGATCCGTCTTTACATCTTTATTTTCTTTTGGTTGCATACAATTTTTTTAAAGTTAATAATCGGTTTATAGCATAGAAAACTGTGCCAAGCACCTATAAAATTAACCAATTTTATCATCTAAATGAAATAAGCATTCGATCCAAATATTCAAAGTCTTTTTTATTTAATGCACAAGCGCAAATTGTACCTTTACAACTTGCACCGCATAAACCCCGATATTGATATTGTTGCAGATATAATTGAAGCCGTATTGGGTGCTCGTCCAGATGATGCATTTTGCAAAAGCATTCGCATTCAATATATGGAGCGGGGTGGGCTTAGTAAAAAGCAGCTAGAAGGTTTGCAAGGCAAAGCTGTAAGAATTGATGGTATACCACTCGGCAAACTTGCTACTTTAGAAGCTATTATAAAAAAGAAACATGTTACCCACCGATCAGAAGCTACCATAACGGCTACAGTAAAGACAAATGACGAAGCAGCGGGAAAAATGATAGCAGAAATTCTCGAAAAATATCCTCAGCACAAACGAGTAATATTATTTAGCAGCATGTTTAACAAAGACGGAGAATTGCCCTTAATTGAAAAAGAAGAGCTTGCTCGTTTTTATAAATTGCTTATAACTGCAAAAAAGTAGTTTACTTATAAGTTAACTAAAGCCAAACCAATAAATTTTTTTGTTCGATTTATCGATTTATATGTATTATTGCAATGGAAAACGAGTTTTATTTGCTCTGTTACACTGCATTCGCATAAACATTTTCCAACCAAATATCAAAATTTCAACTTCAATTTTACAAAAGTTCAATAGCGCATTTTTTTGAAACGCATTCCTGATAATTTATGTACGACATATCACAACTGAACGACCTACTCGTTCCTGAACTGCATGATATTGCAGAAAAATTCAGTATCCCCCAAATGAAAAAACTAAGCAAGCCTGATCTCATTATGGCTATTCTTCAAAACCAAGCAGATATGAACACTGAAAACAACACTGCAGCAAGTAGCGATGCAGAAAAACCAAAGAGAAAAAGAATTGCAAAAACAGATACCGCAACTGCGCCTGTTGCAGAAACAAATACACCGTCTGCACCAGCAATGCCTGAGCAACCTGCAGCACCAAAACCTGCACCAATAAAAAGAGAGCCGGTTTTACGCAACAAAAAACCTGCAGATGCAGAAAGAAAACCTTTTAAAAAAGAAAAGGTTGAAGAGCAGCCATCACAAGACGAAGAGGAGTTACAACCAATAACAAACGAACAAACCACTATACCTGCAGCTTTTGCACAATTGCTGCAAGAAGAAGATGTACAACAACCCGAAGTAGAAGAACCAGCACAACAAACTGCACCGGTTCGCCCACAATTTAAACCACGGGAACAACCGGTTTTTAATATAGAATTTGATGGTATTATACAAGGTGAAGGTGTATTAGAAATGATGCCAGACGGCTACGGCTTTTTGCGCAGCAGCGATTACAACTACCTTTCATCGCCCGATGATATTTATGTATCGCCCTCACAAATAAAATTATTCGGCCTTAAAACCGGTGATACGGTTTTAGGGTCTGTTCGCCCACCAAAAGAAGGCGAGAAATATTTTGCGCTTTTAAAAGTTACTACCATCAATGGCAAGTCGCCAGAAGAAGTGCGTGACCGTGTACCTTTCGATTACTTAACGCCATTGTTCCCGTTTGAAAAATTAAACCTTACAACAAGGTCTGATAATTACAGTACCAGAATAATGGATTTATTTACGCCAATAGGTAAAGGGCAGCGTGGCTTAATTGTAGCGCAGCCTAAAACCGGTAAAACAATGTTGCTGAAGGAACTTGCAAATGCCATTGCAGAAAATCATCCTGAATGTTATTTGATGATTGTGTTGGTAGATGAGCGCCCGGAAGAGGTTACAGATATGGAACGCAGTGTACGTGCAGAAGTTATTGCATCTACATTTGATGAGCCGGCAGATAAGCACGTAAAAGTTTCCACCATTGCATTAAACAAAGCAAAACGTTTGGTTGAGTGTGGTCATGATGTAGTGATATTATTAGATTCAATTACACGTTTGGCACGTGCACACAATACCGTTGCACCGAGCAGTGGTAAGGTATTAAGTGGTGGTGTGGAAGCAAACGCAATGCAAAAACCAAAGCAGTTTTTTGGTGCCGCACGTAAAATTGAAAATGGCGGATCACTTACTATTATTGCAACAGCACTTGTTGATACCGGCAGTAAAATGGACGAAGTTATTTTTGAAGAATTTAAAGGAACCGGTAACATGGAGTTGCAGTTGGAGCGTAAATTATCTAACCGCCGTATTTATCCAGCCATCGATATTGTTGCTTCGAGCACACGTAGAGATGATTTGTTGTTGGACAAAGATACCTTCCAGCGCATGTGGGTATTGCGCAAGCACATGGCAGATATGAACCCCGAGGAAGCGTTAAATACTTTGCTAAAAAATATGAGAGGCACCAAAGACAATGCAGAATTTTTAACCAGTATGAACGGTTAATTTTTAATAAAATTTCAAAATGAAAGCCCTCTAATTTATGGAGGGTTTTTTATTTGAAGCAGTCGGCATTTATTTTTTAATCAACATTGCACCTGCTTTACGCAGTACTCCTCGTTGCGTTCGTTCCTCACTTCACTGCGGGGTACTTGCTGCAATCAGGGCTAGGCTCGGCGGTAAATCTTTTTTCAACTTTTATATATTAATTTCTTATTGGATCTATGATCATTTACTGAAAACTTTTTTATCGTCTAGAGATATTAACATCATTAGATTTATTTAAGTAAGCAATTCACATTTTACTTGAATTGTGAATAAATCAATTTCCACTTATTAAACCAGATTGATACTTTCGTTTTATAAAAAACCACCAAGAAAGTCTGAATTGACGGTCAAATACTTTCAAGATGGCTAAAAAAGTTTCAGTCCAATCAAATTTGCGGTTTGATTTTTCTTCTAAATTTTAATCATTAGAGGTGTTCTTGCGGGAACACCTTTTTTGATTTTATCTAAAATACTAATCATTTTAGAAAACATTTCTATTAGTTTTTCACAGCATGTTTACAAAATAGGCAGATGTAATCCGGATAAAGGATGCAGCCAAATAAAGAAGTTTTCCACGGATGAAATGCACATTATTTGGATAACCTTAAGCTTGTTTTTATACGGCCATTTTTAATAAAATTATTTATACTATAAATGTTTTTTTCTGAAACCCCAGATAATATATTTTACGCTTCACTTTCCTCAGGAGGGATACGAGAGGCTTTCTTATTTTTGCTTTATGATTCCACTTATTAAAGGAAATCTCACCGACGATTTCACCCGCTGCGGACATTACAATTCCACCTTAGATATTATTGCCATAAAATTTAAATGCTGTAATGAGTATTATGCGTGTATTCATTGCCATGAAGAATTAGCGAACCATAAACCAGAGGTTTGGGCCAAAAACGAACGGGAAACTAAAACTGTTCTTTGTGGCAATTGTAAACATGAATTAACTATCAGCGAATATTTCAATTGTAATTACAAATGCCCAAAATGTTCCTCAGCGTTTAACCCAAAATGCAGCAACCACAATCACTTTTACTTTCAAATGCCGGAATGATTTAAAGCAAAAACAAACAACGCTTCAAATATCAATTTCTATAACATAATTTTATGTAATTAAAATCTACTATCCTCGTATATAGATTATTAAAAACAACTTCACTTAAAAAACAACTAATGAAACAGTACTTAACAGCCTTTTTTGTCTTAATAATTGTAGCAAGCGCATGCACAGCACAACAAGCAAATAAAAAAATGGAAACAAAATCAACTGCAAAAGCCTTCGCAAAAGGTAAAACAGAAGCAGAATGGAAAAAAATATTAACGCCTACCCAGTTTGAAATTATGGTAAAGCGTGGTACAGAAACGCCTTTTCAAAATCCATATTTTGATAACCACGAAAAAGGTATTTATGTAAGTGCAGCAACGGGTGATACTTTATTCTCATCAGAAACCAAGTTTGAATCAGGTACAGGTTGGCCTAGTTTTTACGCACCGGTAGCAAACAACAAAGTAACTGTTGTAAAAGATGATAGCTATGGTATGGAGCGAGATGAAATTATAGAAGCGAGCACAGGTTTACATTTAGGCCATGTATTTAACGATGGTCCAAAGCCAACAGGCTTAAGATATTGCATGAATTCTGCTGCATTTAAATTTATTAAAAGCAAATAAGTTAAGCTTTTTTAAGCCGCAAGTTTACAGAAGAATTCTGTGGATTTGCGGCTTTTTATTTTACTTCATTTCTCTTTAAAGTTGGGATGGCAAACATTATTACGGCCGCTAACAACAAACTTAATCCCCCCGCACAAATCACCAGCACCGTTTCTCCTTTAAAAATATACTTGTTTAAAAAGCCAAGCAAAAAGGCAGCTGTCACTTGTGGTATAACTACAGAAAAATTAAACACTGCAAAATATCTTGTCATTTTATCTTCCGGCGCTATACTACTTACCAAGCTGTATGGCACGGTAGATATGCTGCTCCACGCAATACCAATAAAAACAAAACTAAAAAGCAGCAAATATTGGTCTGTTATAAAATACATAGAAGTTAAACCGATGCTTCCTGCTAAAAGTGCTGTTGCATGTAGCTTTTGAATTGCTATCTTTTTTTGTAACAGTGGTAAATAAAATGCAAGTATGGCTGCCAATAAACTGTAAAGCGCAAAACATATTCCCACCCACATAGTTCCGTTTTCAAATGCGGCGCTTTCAGCATCTGTTGTTTTAAATATATATTTTGTAACAACAGGTGTGGCATATATCCACAAAGAAAATAAGCCCAGCCAGGTAAAAAATTGTACCGCAAATAATGGTAACAAATGTTTAAAAATTTTCAGCATAGAGTAAATGTAATAAAATGTGAACCGTAGTTTATACTGTATTTTTGTACTTACTTTATTATGGCTGTTACTAAAATTACAATCGAAGAATTTTTACTGCTTGCAAAAAACTACCCCGTGCTCGATGTGCGCAGCCCCAGCGAATACGCACATGCACATCTGCCCGGTGCAATCAGCTTGCCATTGTTTAATGATGAAGACCGGGCTAAAGTAGGAACTACTTACAAACAACAAAGCAGAGAAAATGCCATCAAAATCGGTCTTGATTTTTTTGGACCAAATATGAGGGAAATGGTGGAGAAAGTGGAGGCGATAGTTGCGGGTTACGGGTTAGGGTTTACGGGTTTACCAACCTCGAAAAAAAACATCTCGCAACCCGAAACTACTAAACCCTCAACCATCCTTCTGCATTGTTGGCGTGGTGGTATGAGAAGCGCTGCCGTTGCTTGGCTATTAGATTTATATGGCTTTAAGGTTTACACACTTATTGATGGTTATAAATGTTATAGAAATTGGGTGCTCGATCAGTTTACAAAAGAATATAATTTTAAAATAATTGGTGGTTATACTGGTAGCGGTAAAACATTGCTTCTTCATGCTTTGGCTAAAGAAAAAAATAGCATTATAGATTTAGAAGGCTTGGCAAACCACAAAGGTTCTGCATTGGGCGCATTGGGTAATCCGCCTCAGCCGTCACAAGAGATGTTTGAAAATATGCTGGCCACAGAACTATCAACTATCAATTTTCAACCATCGACAACCATTTTTCTAGAAGATGAAAGCCAGCGTATTGGCAATTTGCAAATACCGATGCCTCTGTGGTATTGCATGCGAAAGGCGCCGGTTTATTTTGTGGATATTCCTTTTGAAGAAAGATTAAATTATTTAACTGACGAATACGGTGTTCATGAAAAGTCTGGTCTTGTAAATGCCATCATGCGCATTCAAAAGAGACTTGGTGGGTTAGAAACTAAAAACGCCATTAATTTTTTGCTTGAAAATAACTTTAAAGAAAGCTTTAGAATACTATTACACTATTACGATAAGTGGTATGCAAAAGGATTGTATAATAGAGAAAACGCAGATGAACTTGTAAGAAAGATTCCTGCGCCGCTGGTTGATACAGCACAAAATATTGAATTAATAAAATTGAATAATAATTAAGATGAGCGAAATAAAACTTACCCAATATTCACATGGTGCAGGCTGCGGTTGTAAAATTTCTCCACAGGTGTTGGATGTTATTTTGAAAGGCAATATTGCCATGCCTGATAACGATAAACTAATAGTAGGTAATCACAGTAAAGATGATGCTGCAGTGTTGGATATGGGAAATGGTACTGCCCTAATTTCTACCACAGATTTTTTTATGCCAATCGTAGATGATCCTTTTAATTTTGGTAGAATCGCATCTGCAAATGCCATCAGCGATGTATATGCAATGGGTGGAAAACCAATTTTAGCAATTGCAATTCTCGGTTGGCCTATCAATAAATTAGCGCCAGAAGTCGCACAACAAGTTATAGATGGAGCAAGAAGTATTTGCAAAGAAGCAGGTATTTCTTTGGCTGGTGGACATAGTATAGATTCGCCAGAACCAATTTTTGGTTTGTCTGTAAATGGCATTGTGAACGTAGAAAATATTAAGCAAAATAACAAAGCACAAGAGGGGGATTTGTTGTTTCTTACCAAACCAATTGGTGTGGGAATATTAACTACAGCAGAAAAAAAATCATTGCTGAAAGAAGAACATAAAAACCTTGCTGCAAAGCAAATGATGCAGTTAAACAAAGTGGGCGAAGCAATTGGTAAGTTAGCTTCGGTTACAGCAATGACAGATGTTACAGGCTTTGGCTTGCTTGGTCACCTTACAGAAATGGCAGAGGGAAGCGGATTAAGTGCTGAGGTAATTTTTGATGCCGTTCCGCTAATTAATTCCTCTATAAAAGAATACATAGCACAAGGTTGTGTACCCGGCGGCACAAATAGAAACCGTGATAGTTACGGGCAAAAAATTGCTACATTAACTGAAGAACAATGGGCAATTTTAGCAGATCCTCAAACAAGCGGAGGCTTATTAATTACTGTAAATAAAAACGGCGTAAATGATTTGATGAATATTCTGAATGAAAACGGCTTAAGTGCTTTTACAAATCCTATCGGGCAATTGGTAAGCAAAGCAGAAAAAGTAGTTACTGTAATATAATTTATTGCCAATGCATTTTTCTACCGGAGAAGTTTTAGGTTCGCTGGGCGTAACTATTTTATTGCTGGCTTTTCTAATGAACCTGCTGCAAAAATGGAAACAGGATTGTTTATTATATATTTTGTGCAACATTTTCGGCGCAGGTTTATCATGCGCCTCAAGTATTGTCATTAATTTTTTCCCCTTTGTTATTTTAGAAGCAACATGGATGTTGGTATCCGTTTTTGCATTGCTAAAATATATTAAACATCGCCGGTAAATTCGTCAATTTGTTTTGCAAGTTTTTTATCTTTTGCTGTTATTACATCTCCTGCATCATGTGTACTTAACCAAATTTCTACTTTGTTATATGTATTTTTCCATGTTGGATGATGGTCAGCTTTTTCTGCAAGCATAGCTACTCCAGTCATAAATGAAAACGCCTGTACAAAATTTTCAAATTCATATTTTTGATACAGCTTACCAGATTTTTCTTTCCACATAAATTATATATTTTTAAAGAATTAGAAATTGCTTGTTTTTAATTTTTTCGTTCGTCATTTCCGTTACCAATTGTACAGCGGGTAATAATCTTAATGACTGTATCAATACACTCACTTCTTCCTTTTCCATTTCTTCTCCTTTTGCCAACCACAAAAAATCGAGGTGTTTAAATTCTGGCAACAGATATTCACCATCATCTTCGTTGTTATACAAATAATGCACCATAGTGGTGCCCGGAACTATATATTCATAAATAGAAAAATAATAGTTGCGCTCTTTTTTTCTAAGTTGTATTTCTAAGCTATGGTTTAAATTAAAATGATAGCCCAATGTTTGATTTATATGCCAGCTAAACTGGTAATCTTTTATGGGCGCAACGATACCAAGCAAACGGGTGCTTTCAAAAAATTCTTCAATCAGCGTTTCAGTATCTATTTTAAGTTTCATTGTGCATTGTTTAAACCGCAAAGGCGCTAAGGCAGAAAGTTACACAAAGAGTTTTCACTAAAGAAAAATGTGTTTTAAGAAATTGGACAAAGATTATTCTCTGCGCAAAAGCTATTACTCAAATTCTCTACGGTGAGTTTTAAAAAGTCACCATCATCTCCAATACTTCCTTACCCCTTACCAACTTTACCTTCGTGCTTTCTCCTTTATTAAATTTATTCAAAGCGTCCATGTAAGATTGGACATCGCTGAATTTATGCTCGCCGAGCTGGGTCAATACATCCCCCGTTTTTATCCCAGCTTTAATTGCAGGTCTGTTTTCAGAAACACCATCTACCAAAACGCCATTGCCACTAAAAGTATAATCAGGCATTATACCCAAACTTACTTTAAAACTACTTTTACCCATAGACACTTCTCTGGTTTTTGTAAAAGCAAGCTTGTCCATTTCATTTGTCTGCGCAATAATATTTTCTATGTATTTTATTATTTTTAATTCTCCTTCATAATTTATTTTATCTGCATCGTCGGTTGGTTTGTGGTAATCTTTATGGCTGCCTGTAAAGAAAAACAACACCGGAATATCTTTTTTGTAGAAAGAAGTATGATCGCTAGGGCCACTTCCGCTGCTATCGGCGTTTATTTTAAAATAGGCATCTTTTGTGTTAATGATTTTTCCCCATGAAGGCGAGGTACCGTAACCGCCAATCGTCAGTCCGTGGGTACTGTCATTCAACCTTCCCACCATATCCATATTTATCATGTAATTCACTGTTCTTAAATCAATCCCTGCATGGTCGGTAAAATATTTTGAGCCGAACAAACCCAGCTCTTCACCTGAAAAAGCAACGAACAAATAATTGTATTTTTTGTATGATGATTTTTTTAATTTCTTCGCCAGTTCAATCAATGCTGCTGTACCACTTGCATTATCATCCGCACCGTTGTGTATCATAGGTGTAGTGCCTGTGTATAAAGAGTTATGATCTTCTCCATAACCGAGGTGATCGTAATGGGCGCCAAGAATAATTGTATTAATTGCATTGTTGTTAATGTAGCTAATTACGTTGTGCCCGTACTTTGTTTTGGCAGAAATAGATACAGATAAAGTTGCTGCCTGTAAACCCTGTGTGAGATTATTTCTTAAAATATCTTTTACATAGATAATGGGAATAGAGAGCGATGGTGTTTTGTCTTTTTCGTCAAATTTTAAATCATCTTTTATAGCGCCACTATTTGTGAAAATTACCAACTTTCTATTTTTTGAAATCTCCTCATTGCAAACGCTCAATATCTTTTCCTTTAAATCAAAATGCGGATTGTTCTCATTTTCTTTTAATAAATCTGAAAGATCAAAAAAAGTGATATCATTTTTTATTGTTTCTAGTTTTGTTGCAGATAGATTTCCTGAAAACGCAAAAGGAAAATAGTGCTCGTTTTCTGTATATGCAATATCTCCTATTACAAAAGAGGTACTGGCCCCTATTTCTCTGCCTTCATTTACTTCAA